>DASVAW010000053.1 GCA_036376135.1 Candidatus Polarisedimenticolaceae bacterium
TCGTGCTCCGCGGCCGAGCATGCGATCGCGGGCTCGGTCCCCTCGACGAACGCCTCGGGGACGATCGACGTGCACCCCGCCGCCTCCGCGGCGCGCAGTCCCGTCAGCCGGTCGACGGCGACGGTCGCGATCGAGGGGGGCTCCGCGAAGTCGACGATCGGGCGTCCCGCCAGCGCCTGCTCCATGAACGACTGCCAGATCGGAAGCGCCGCCTGCGCCCCGGTCTCCTTCGAGCCGATCGACTTCTTCGTGTCGAAGCCGACCCAGACCCCCACCGCGAGATCGGGGGCGTACCCGATGAACCACGCGTCGGTGAAGTCGTCGGTCGTCCCCGTCTTCCCGGCGAGCGGACGGCCCAGGGAGGCGGCCGCCGCGCCGGTCCCGTCGGTGATGACCCCCTGGAGGAGGCGGTTCATCTGATAGGCCACCTGCGGCGAGACGGCCTGCTCCACCTCCGGGCGAGCGCGGAACAGCGGCGCGCGGTCGCGGTCGGCGACCTCCTGGACGAGCTGCGGGGCGATGCGCACCCCTTCGTTCGCGAACGCCGCGTAGGCGCCGGTCAGCTCCATCAGGCTCACCTCGAACGCGCCGAGGGCCATCGAGGGGTAGGGGCGCAGCTCGGTCGTGATCCCCAGCCGCCGGGCGGTCTCGATGACGGGGGTGTACCCCGTGCGGTCGAGCAGGCGCACCGTCGCGATGTTCGCGGACTTCTCGATGGCTTCGCGCAGCGTGATGTCGCCGTAGTACTTCTTGCCGTAATTCTCGGGCTGGTACGGCTGCATCGTCGTCGTGTCGACGAACACCGTCGGCGCGTCGAGCAGGCGCGTGGAGGGGGTCGCGCCCTCGTTCAGCGCGGTCGCCGCGACGATCGGCTTGAACGACGACCCCGCCTGCCGGCGCGCCTGCACCGCGCGGTCGAACTCGCTCCGGCCGAAGTCGAACCCGCCGACGAGCGCGAGCACCTCGCCGGTGCGCGGGTCGAGCGCCACGAGCGCCGCCTCGACCTTGGGTTGCTGCTCGAGCTCGACGGGGAGCAACCCGGCCGCGGGGACGTCGAGGATGCGGACCTGCGCGAGGTCGCCCCGCCGGAACATCGCCGCGGGGTTCACGCGTCCGGTCCACTTCACCGCCTCGGCGTCGAGGACCGCGCCGCGGTCCCCCACGCGCAACCGCGCCTTCCCGGGGCTCGTGCCGACGACCACCGCGTCGACGAGCGCTCCCTTGCGGGGCGAGCCCTTCGCGGAGTCGGGGACGAAGGTGTCGGGGGACTCTCCCGCCGGCACGACGCCGGCGCGCCCGCGCCATCCCTGGCGCCGGTCGAGCGCGCGCAGCCCGGAGGCGACGGCGAGGTTCGCGGCCTCCTGCAGCCGCGCGTCGAGGGTCGTCTTCACCTGGAGGCCGCGCTGGTAGAGGTTCTCGTCGCCGTAGGTCTGCTGGAGCCAGCGGCGCACCTGCTCGACGAAGTACGGCGCGAGCTCGGCCTGCTCGGGGCGGGGGTTGAGCCGGAGCGGCTCGGCCTTGGCGCGCTCGGCGTCGGCGGGTTGCAGGTACCCCTCGTCGACCATGCGCTGGAGGACGTGGTTCCTCCGCTTCAGGGCGCGCTCGGGGGAGCGGATGGGGCTCAGCCCCTCCGGGCGCTGGATGATGCCGGCGAGCAACGCCCCTTCCGGAAGGGTGAGCTCCCTCGCGTGTTTCCCGAAGAAGAACTGGCTCGCCGCCTCGAGGCCGTACCGGCCGTGCCCCATGTACACCTGGTTGGCGTACAGGGTGAGGATCTCCTCCTTCGAGTAGTGCTTCTCGATCTCGAGGGCGACGAGCGCCTCCTGGATCTTGCGGCGCGCGGTCTTCTCGGGAGCGAGGAACAGGTTCCGCGCGAGCTGCTGGGTGATGGTGCTCGCCCCCTGCTCGAGGCTCATCGTCTTGAGGTCGTGCCAGGCCGCGCGCGCGATCCCGCTCAGGTCGACGCCGGAGTGTTGGTAGAAGCGGCTGTCCTCGGTCGCGACGAGCGCCTTCTTGAAGACGTCGGGGACGTCGCGGGAGGCGAGGAGGATCCGCTTCTGCTCGCCGAAGCTCGCGAGGAGCTGCCCCTCGCGCGCGATCACGCGCGTGGAGAGGGGGGGCGTGTAGCTCTCGAGGGCGCGGATCTCCGGGAGGTCGGCCTTGAGGCCGAATCCCAGCGCGACGCCGCCGATGCCGCCGACGAGCGCCAGGCCGATCGCGAGCTTCGCGATCCGGGTTCGGGGGAGAACGCGCAACACCGAGCCGAGGTTATCACGCACGCGGCACCTCCTCGCCTTCGGGGGAAGGCAGGATCGGTGCCAGGCAAAAAGTCCGCGCGTGCCGCGGGCGTGTCGGGGGGGTGTGGTCGACCGGCCACGGGGAGGGGACGCAGTGACGCACCCGACGGGAGGGATTTCGCGGGGTACGTAAGGTTGCCATCGGTGCCGACGCGAGCTGAATCCGGGATCCGGTTCTCCGTCGCGGAGCGCGGCTCGAAAACGAGTGACCCCGCGAAATCCCTCCCGTCGGGTCAGTCCGGAAGCTCCGCCCCCCCCGCCACCACCACTTCCTTCGGCAGCGGCCAGAGGTTGTACGTGCTCGCCATCACGAACCCGTATGCCCCCGCGTCGAGGATCGCGAGGAGGTGCCCCTCCTCCGGACGCGGGACGGGCCGGTTCGAGGCGAAGACGTCGGTCGTCTCGCAGATGTTCCCGACGACCTCGACCCAGGCATCGGGGGCGTCGGGGGCCGTCAGGTTCGCGATGCGGTGGTAGGCGCCGTAGAGGGCGGGGCGGAGCAGATGGTTCATTCCCGTGTCGAGGCCGACGAAGGTCAGCCCCCCCGACTCCTTGATACCGACCACCTCCGCGACGAGCCAGCCGCACGGCGCGACGAGGTAGCGTCCCGGCTCGATCCACGCGGTCAGGGTGCGCCCGGTCTCCCGCTCGAAGGCGTCGAGGCGCGCCGCCATCCCGTCGCGCCACGCGGCGAGGTCCATCTCGCGGTCGCCGCCGCGGTACGCGACCCCGAATCCTCCGCCGAAGTCGATCGTGCGGATCGAGGGGATCGCCCGCGCGCGCTCGAGCAGGCGGTCGGCGGCGGCGTGAAGCGGCGCGGGATCGACGATTCCGGAGCCGATGTGCGCCTGGAGGCCGCCGACGACGAGGCCGGCCGCCTCGGCGTCGGCGAGCGCGCCGGGGAGGTCGTCGAGCGCGAGGCCGAACTTGCTGTGCGAGCCCCCCGTCACGACGTGGGCGTGGTGGCCGTCCCCGACGCCGGGGTTCACCCGCAGGAGAATCGACGCGCCGGGGGCGAGGGCGCCCACCCGCCTGATGTCCGAGCGGGAGCCGAGCGCCACGCGCACCCCGCGGCGCAACGCATCGGCGAAGTGCGCGGGGCGGGCGTTCGTCGCGGAGAGGAGGATCGAGCCGGGCTCGTGCCCGCACGCGAGGGCGCGCGCGACCTCTCCGGGCGAGGCGCATTCGATCCCGACGCCGAGCTCGTGGAGCTTGCGGAGGATCGCGGGGTGCGCGTTCGCCTTGCACGCGTACAGCAGGCGCGCGTCGGGGTGGGGGAGATGCGCCTTCACGCGGCGCGCGCGCTCGGCGATCGCGTCGAGGTCGTAGACGTAAAGCGGCGTGCCGTGGCGACGCGCGAGCTCGGCGAGGCTTGGGCCCGAGACGGGCCCTGGGACTTCGCGCTCGGCGCCGGAGGCGGCGGCGCGTCCCTCGAGCTCCTCGAACGACTCGCCGAAGATCTCCGCCGGGAGCGAGCCGCGAAAGAAGGCCTCGTGGAGCTGGCGCAACGCGGCGTCCACCTCCTCGTCCGGGAGGACGACGCTGAGGTTGATCGCCGAGGCCCCCTGGGTGATCAGGCGCACGCGCGAGGAGCGGATCGCGCGGAAGACCTCCGCCGCGATCGACGCCCGTCCGCGCATCCCCTCGCCGACGAGGCAGACGACCGCGAGCCCCCGCTCGACCTCGACCTTCGCGAACGCGGAGAGGGCCTCGACGATCGCGTCGAGGCGCCGGTCGTCGTCGATCGTCAGCGAGACCGACACCTCCGAGGTCGCGAGCAGGTCGACCGGCGTGCGATGGGCGTCGAAGACGTTGAAGATCCGGGCGAGGAAGCCGTGGGCCATGAGCATCCGCGTGGAGACGACGTGGACGAGGACGATGCGTCGCTTGTCGGCGATCGCCTTGACCACGAACCGGTCGTCGGGGGGCGCGACCGGGCGGGAGACGATCGTCGTGCCGTCCCCACCGGGGCGCCGCGCGTTGAGGACCTTCACCGGGATCGAGGTCTCGACCGCGGGGAGCAGGGTCGCGGGGTGGAGCACCTTCGCGCCGAAATACGCGAGCTCGCTGGCCTCGTCGAAGCTGAGCAGCCGGACGCGGCGCGCCCCCGGGACGATCCTCGGGTTCGCGGTGAGCACGCCGTCGACGTCGGTCCAGATCTCGATCCGCGAGGCGCCGAGGGCCGCGCCGAACAGCGACGCCGAGTAGTCGGAGCCGCCGCGGCCGAGGAGCGTCATGCGGCCGGTGTCGTCGGAGCCGATGAACCCCTGGGTCACGACGATCCGCCCCGGAGCGCAGTGCGGAGCGAGCCGCTCGCGGGCGAGGCGATGGATCTCCGGGATCACCGCCGGGTCCTTCTCGGGGTCGGTCCCCGCGGTCCGGATCACCGTCCGCGCGTCGAACCAGGTCGCGCCGAGCCTTTGCGCCAGGATGCGGCTGGAGAGCAGCTCCCCGGCGCCGACGAAGCGGGCCCGCACGTTGGGGGAGGCGTCGCCGAGGAGGACGATCCCCTGGCGGATCGACTCGAGCTCGGCGAGGGTTTCCTCGACGTCGACACCGAAGGCGCGGTGCCGCCCCGCGATCGCGTCGAGCTCGCGTTTCGACCCGGCCTGGTCGCCCCGCAGGGCCGCGTCGAGCACCGCGATCAGGCCGTCCGAGACCTTCGCGAGGGCCGAGACGACGACGAGCGGTCCCTCCCCGACGCGATCCCGCACGATGGCCGCGAGGCGCTCCTGCGCCGCTTCGTCCTGGACCGACGTTCCTCCGAATTTGCAGACGATCATGCGCGGGATGATAAATGGGGACAGCAACCTATTTCGGAAACGGGGAAATTAGGGACAGTCCCTCTTTTCAGACCCGTGAATTCGAGGCTCCCACGCAGCTACAAACTCATGGGTTTGACCCCTTCTGGCAAACCTGCCTGAAAAGAGGGACTGTCCCTAATTTCCCCGTTTCCGAAATAGGTTGCTGTCCCCATTTATGATCCCAGGTATGCCGCTTTTCGAGATCGACTCCGCGTTCACCCCGACCGGCGACCAGCCGGGAGCGATCGAGGCCCTGACGAAGGGGATCGCGCAGGGGCGGCGCGATCAGGTCCTGCTCGGCGTCACGGGCTCCGGGAAGACCTTCACGATCGCCAACCTCGTCCAGCGCACGCAGCGGCCGACGCTCGTGCTCGCGCCGAACAAGACCCTCGCCGCGCAGCTCTACCAGGAGTTCGCCCGCCTGTTTCCGCGCAACGCGGTCCACTACTTCGTCTCGTATTACGACTACTACCAGCCGGAGGCGTACGTCCCCCAGTCGGACACCTTCATCGAGAAGGAATCGACGATCAACGAGGAGATCGACCGCATGCGCCACGCGGCGACCCGGGCGCTGTTCGAGCGGCGCGACGTGCTGATCGTCGCGAGCGTCTCGTGCATCTACGGCCTGGGCTCCCCGGAGGCCTACCACGGGATGATGCTGCTCCTCGAGACCGGGCACGAGCTCGACCGCGACGTGGCGCTCCGGAAGCTCGTGGAGATCCAGTACCAGCGCACCAACGCCGACCTCGCGCGCGGGAGCTTCCGGGTGCGCGGCGACGTCCTCGAGATCTGGCCGTCGTATTCGGAGGAGGCCCTGCGCGTCGAGTTCTGGGGGGAGACGATCGAGAAGATCGGACGACTCGACCCGGTCCGGGGCAAGGTGATCGACGTGCTCGACCGCCACCCCGTCTACCCGAACTCGCACTACGTCACCCCTCGCGAGGTCACCCTGCGCGCGATGCAGGCCATCAAGGAGGAGCTCGCCGCGCGGGTCCCCGAGCTCGAGGCGCAGGGAAAACTCCTCGAGGCCCAGCGCCTCGCGCAGCGCACGACGTTCGACCTCGAGATGATGCAGGAGGTCGGGTACTGCCACGGGATCGAGAACTACTCGCGCCACTTCACCGGGCGCGCGGCGGGGGAGCCGCCCCCGACCCTCATGGACTACTTTCCGAAGGACGCGCTCCTGGTCGTCGACGAGTCCCACGTGACCGTCCCGCAGGTGCGCGGGATGTACCACGGCGACCAGTCGCGCAAACGCACCCTCGTCGACTACGGCTTCCGGCTCCCGTCGGCCCTCGACAACCGCCCGCTCAAGTTCGAGGAGTTCGACGCGGTGCGCGGCCAGGCGGTCTACGTGTCCGCCACCCCCGGCGACTACGAGCTGCGCCTGGCCGGCGGCGAGGTCGTCGAGCAGGTGGTGCGCCCCACCGGGCTCGTGGACCCGACCGCGATCCTGCGTCCCATCGAGGGGCAGGTGGACGACCTCCTGCGCGAGATCCGCGACCGGGTCGCGCGCCAGGAGCGCGTGCTCGTCACGACGCTCACCAAGCGGATGGCCGAGGACCTCACCGAGTACTACCGCGAGGTCGGCGTGAAGGTCGAGTACCTGCACTCCGACGTCGAGACCCTCGAGCGCGTGCGCATCCTGCGCGACCTGCGTCTGGGGACCTTCGACGTTCTCGTCGGCGTCAACCTCCTTCGCGAGGGGCTCGACCTTCCCGAGGTGTCGCTCGTCGCGATCCTCGACGCCGACAAGGAAGGGTACCTGCGCTCGGAGGGGGCGTTGATCCAGACGATCGGCCGCGCCGCGCGCCACCTGAACGGCACGGCGATCCTCTACGCGGACAAGATGACGGACTCGATGCGCCGCGCCCTCGACGAGACCAACCGCCGGCGCGAGATCCAGCTCGCCTACAACCGCGAGCACGGGATCACCCCCGAATCGGTCCGGCGCGCCGTGGACGATCTCATGGGGACGCCGATCGCGGCGGACTACTCGACCGTGTCCCTCGACAAGGAGGCCGACGAGGAGGTCTTCGACGACGAGGCCGCCCTCGAGAAGGAGATCGCGCGCCTCGAGAAGGCGATGCGCAAGGCCGCCGACCGCCTCGACTTCGAGGAGGCGGCGGGGCACCGCGACCGGATCCGGTACCTCCGGGAGAAGGCGATCCTGGCATGACGCCGTTCTGGCACCCGCTGTCCGGGGTGTTCCTGACCGATCCGCCGATCCCCGCGAGCCGCAGCGTGCTCGCGATGTTCCTCGCGGCGGGGCCGCTCGAGGTCGTCTACGCGGGCGACCGCATGTTCCCCGCGCTCCGGCCGGGAGCGCGCGTTCGGCTCGAGCGGCTCGGGGAGCGCGGCGCGGATCCGGGGGAGGTCGTCGCGGCGACGGACGGTTCCGTCGTCGACCTGTTCCGCGTCCACGCGGCCGACGCCGGACGGCTGGAGCTGGGGGGCGACGCCGATCCGTCGGAGCCGAGGACGTTCGATCGCTCGGCGTTGATCGGGCGGGCGAGCCTCGCTCCGGCGTCCCCGTCCCGGGCGGTCCGTCTCGCCCGACGCCTCCGCCTCGACCTTCGCGAAGCCTGGTCGTCGGGTCCCGACGCGGACGGGGCGGCCACGGTCCGCGAGAAATACGAATCCCAGGCGACGCACTACGCGCGGGTGGACGGGCCCGGGCTCGAGCCGCGGCTGGCGGCGCGGCTCCGCGCGGCGCTCCCCGAGGGCGGCCGCGTGCTC
>DASVAW010000054.1 GCA_036376135.1 Candidatus Polarisedimenticolaceae bacterium
GCTCTCGGACACCGCACGGGTCGACGTGCTCGACGTGCCGCCGACGGTGACGCTGGACAAGTCGGCGTCTCCGCTGACGCTGCCGGAGCCCGGTGGTGTCTTCACGTACACGCTGACGGTCACGAACACCTCGGTGGAGGCGGTGACGATCGGCGCGCTGACCGATACGAACACGCTGTCGGCGGAGTGTCTGGCGCTGGTGGGGACGACCCTGGCGCCGGGTGCTTCGGCGAGCTGCACCTACACGGTGACCCGCACCGACTCGGGCGTGTACCCGAACCAGGCGTCGGTGACGGTGTCGGACGACGACGGGAACTCGGCGACCGCCACGGACAACGAGAGCGTGACGGTGACCGAGGTGGCGCCGGTGGTGGACATCACCAAGACGGCGGACCCGACGACGCTGCCGGAACCGCGCGGGGTCTTTACCTTCACGCTGGCGATCGCGAACGGCTCGGTGGAGCCGGTGACGATCACGGCGCTGGGCGACACGAACGCGCTGTCGGCGGAGTGCCTGGCGCTGATCGGCCAGACCCTCGCGGTCGGGGAGACGAAGAGCTGCACCTACCCCGTGACCCACACGGAGTCGGGCAGCTACAGCAACACGGCGACGGTGACCGTGACCGACGACGACGGCGAGACGGCGACCGACACCGACGACGAGACGGTGACAGTGACCGACGTGCTGCCGACGGTGACGCTGGACAAGTCGGTGACGCCGTCGACGATGCCGGAGCCCGGCGGTGACTTCACGTACACGCTGACGGTCACCAATACCTCGGTGGAGGCGGTGACGATCGGCGCGCTGACCGACGACAACCCGCTGTCGGCGGAGTGCCAGGCGCTGGTGGGGACGACCCTCGCGTCGGGTGCCTCGGCGAGCTGCACTTACACGGTGACCCGCACCGACTCGGGGGTGTACCCGAACCACGCGTCGGTGACGGTGACGGACAACGACGGGAACTCGGCGACCGCCGCGGACAACGAAAGCGTGACGGTGACCGAGGTGGCGCCGGTGGTGGACATCACCAAGACGGCGGACCCGACGACGCGGCCGGAGCCCGGCGGGGTCTTCACGTTCACGCTGGCGATCGTGAACGGCTCGGTGGAGCCGGTGACGATCGCGGCGCTGGGCGATACGAACGCGCTGTCGGCGGAGTGCCTGGCGCTGATCGGCCAGACCCTCGCGGTCGGGGAGACGAAAAGCTGCACCTACCCCGTGACCCACACGGAGTCGGGCAGCTACAGCAACACGGCGACGGTGACCGTGACGGACGACGACGGCGAGACGGCGACCGACACCGACGACGAGACGGTGACGGTGACCGACGAGATGCCGACGATCGACCTCGCGAAGGACGTGACGCCGGCCTCCCTGCCGGAGCCGGGCGGCGCCTTCCAGTACACGCTGACGATCACGAACAACTCGGTCGAGGACGTGACGATCACGGCGCTGACCGACGACAACGCGCTGCCGGCGGGGTGCACCGGCCTGATCGGCGACGTGCTGGCGCCGGGCGCGAGCGTGAGCTGCAACTACGACGTGACGCACACGGAGTCCGGCACGTACCCGAACACGGCGTCGGTGACGGTGTCGGACAACGAGGGCAACACGGCAAGCGACAGCGACAACGAGACGGTGAGCGTCGTCGACGTCCTGCCGACCGTCGATCTGACCAAGTCCGTCTCGCCGAGCTCGTATGCCGAGCCGGGCGGCACGTTCACGTTCACCCTCACGGTGAAGAACACCTCGCCCGAGCTCGTCACGATCACCGCGCTCACCGACGACTACCCGTTGCCCGCGGCGTGCACCGGTCTGATCGGACAGACTCTCGCCGCCGGCCAGACCAAGAGCTGCATCTACACGGTCCCCCACGCCAACGCCGGTATCTACACGAACACGGCGAGCGTGACGGTTGCGGACAACGAGAGCAACACGGCGTCCGACACCGACGACGAGACGGTGACGGTTACGAACGTCGCGCCCGCCATCCGGGTCGACAAGACCGCGACCCCCGGCGGCGTGGTCGCGCCGGGAGGCAACGTCACCTTCACCGTGGTCGTGACCAACCTCAGCAATTCGAGCGATCCCGTCACGATCACCTCGCTCGTCGACGACGTCCACGGCAACCTGAACGGGCAGGGGAGCTGCATCGTGCCGCAGTTGATCGCGCCGAGCGGCAGCTACACGTGCTCCTTCACCGCGTTCGTGGGCGTGCCCGCGGGCCAGGTGACCGGCAGCGAGACCGATACCGTGACCGCGTCCGGCACGGACGACGAGGGGACTCCGGTGAGCGACTCCGACGACGCCACCGTCACGATCTCCCCGCCGATCGCCGTGACCGACTCCTCGCTGTGCATCTTCGACTTCGGCTCGGAGGAGGGGCGCCAGTGGAAGAGGCTGTTCACGCCGGCGGCGCCGAACTACAAGTTCACCGCGACGAACCCCGGTCAGTTCTTCTACAACCTGAGCGTGACGGGGACCCCGGGACAGATCGTCGACGTGACGATCACGCTCCCGTGGCCGTTCGTGACCCAGGGCGCGATGCCGATCCACGTGTACGAGAGCGTGAGCTTCACCACCAACGCGTACGGCGAGACCTGCTTCGTCCCCGGTAACGCGATCACGTCGATTCCGAAGTACGTCACCCTCAACGATCCCGCCAGCGACGCCAACTACCTGCCGCTCTACGACGTGCCGGGGAGCTCGACGGCGCTGACCGGCTACCTGGACGGCGTTCCGAAGACGGCCAGCGTGACCTTCCAGGTCACGATCCCGCAGGGCGGGTTCGTGTACATCAACCAGCACCTCGACGACGGGCTCAAGGGCCCGCAGATCGATCTCAACGGCAACGGCGCCGATCGGTACCTGCAGGGCTCGAGCGAGGTCGCGCTCGACCCGCTCAATTACCCGAACCTCTCCAACGTGCTCATTCCGGAGATGGCGTGGCACGAGTTCTGTACGTCGAACTCCACCGGCTTCAACGCCGGCTGCGACCAGATCCAGAACGACAACACGTTCAAGAAGAACCCCGGCGTCGCCGGAGCCGCGCAGTACGCGGGCGGCGACAAGCCCGCGAAGGGGCTCACGGTCGAGCTCGTCAACCCGAACCGCGCGGTCGTCGGCACGGCGGTGACCGACTCGGACGGCTTCTACCAGATCACCTACAAGCACAAGGGGAAGGCGGCGCAGTACACCGTCCGCTTCTCCCAGGATCCGGCGAAGAACGTCGGATGCACGCAGTCGAAGGTCGCCACGCTGAAGGGGAACGGCTACGACGAGGCCCACTTCAGCTCGACGATGCTTCCCGAGGACAACCCGGCCGTGATCCTGACTTGCACGCCGGCGCCTCAGGGAGGCCCGGGCGGGCCGGGAGGGCCCGGCGGCTTCTAGTTCCGTCCCGAGACGCGGCCTGGGAGAGGCCGTCCTGATGAGGGAGATCGCCGGGCCGGAAGGCCCGGCGATCCGTCGTTTTGGGGGAGCCATGCAAACCGCGGTATTTGCGGCGGTCGGGATGGCGCTGGTGCTGGCGGGAGGGGGTTCCTCGGCCGCCGACGAGGCCGCTCCGGCCCTCGACCTCGCCATCGCGATCGACACGAGCGGGACGATGGAACGTCTGCTCGACGCGGCGCGGACGGACGTCTGGGACTTCGCGGCCAGGCTGGCCGCGGAGGACCCGGAACGCACGCTCCGCGTCGCGGTGCTGACGTACGGCAACTTCCACGCGGGCGAGGACGCGGGCTGGGTCCGGATCGAGGCGCCGCTCACGACCGATCTGGACCTCGTCGTGTCGCGGCTGTTCGCGGCGAGGATCACGGGCGACACGGAGTACGTCGCCCGGGTCGTCCGCACGGCCGTCGAGGGACTCGAGTGGGACCCCGCCGGCTCGAGCCGGAGAATCCTCGTCGTACTCGGGAACGAGCGGGCGACGCAGGATCCGCAGGTTTCGCTCGAGGAGTCGGTGCGGATCGCGCGGGACCGCGGGGTCGAGGTTCGCCCCGTCTACTGCGGAGCGCCGCGAAGCAGCGACGTCGCGTCGTGGACGCGGCTCGCGACCCTCGCCGGGACCTCGCTCGCGATCCTCGAGCCCGCGCCGGGGGGGCAGGCGACCACCCCCTTCGACGGCGAGATCGCGGCGCTCGGCAACGCGTTCGCCGCCACCTACGCGAAGAAGCGGGACGCGGGAGTCGAGGCGGCGGAGACGGAACGGACGCGACTGAAGGTGCGGATCCAGGACCTCGCGGCCCGCCGACGGCAGTTCGTGGAGTCGCGCGGCGGGTGGCGCAAGCCTGCGCCCGAGCTGTCGACGGTCCTGCTCGATCGGGTTCGGGAGGGGGACGCCCCGCGGGACTGAGCGGGGACGGGGGGAGGATGAGATCCCTGTTGTGGGCGTGCACCGCCCTTGCGGTGTCCTGCACGGTGACGACGGCGGGCGAACGGGCGAAGCCCGACCTGCGCACCTTCCCCGAGGAACTCGAGAAGTTCCTGCTGCGGCAGCTGCAGCTCGAAGGACTCGACGGCGCATCGGCGGTCCGGGCCCTGCCGGCCGCGAGAACCGAAGGCACGATCGCCGGCGCCGGCCTCGCCGAGGTCCCGAGCGCCGAGATCGCCCTCGACCTCACGCTGGCGACGCAGGGGGCCTTCGACCGGCAGGCCGTCGTCCTCGGCCGTCCCGGGACCCCGGTCTGTGTCGTGGAGATCGAGGACCACCGGCTCCGCTCGCTGCGCTCGTTCGACGGCGGCGCGACGTTCGCGCCCGCCGTCGACGTCTCCGGCGGCGCGGGGGCCGGCGCCGTGGTCGAGCTCGCCGCCGCCCTCGCGTCGGACGGAAAGGTCTACGCGGCGTGGAGCTTCGCGGACCCGGCGGGCGATCGCGGGCTGCGCTTCGCGCGCTCGAGCGACGGCTGCCAGTCGTGGAGCTCCCCGACCGAGCTCGTGGCGGGCGGCTCCGCGGCGCTGGGAGTGACGCTGCCCGCCGTGGCGACCGGCGCGTCGGGGCGCGTCGCCGTCGCGTTCGTCGGGAGGAACGGCTTCGCGGCGTACGTCGCCGCGTCCGCGGACTCCGGGGCGACGTGGAGCGGTCCCGTCCGTGTCGACGCCGGCTCGGGAGCGTCCTCGTACGCCGTCACCGGAATCGACGTCGCGATCGACGCGGCGTCCCACCGGATCCTCGCCGCCTTCGCCCAGAACCGTGGGACCACGTCGTCGATCTGGCAGACGCGGTCGACGGACGGCGGCGCGACCTTCGCGGCCGAGCAGAACCTCGACGCGATCACCGCGAACAAGGCGGGCTCGGACCTGCCGAACGTGGAGGTCGTCGCGAACGGGGTCGTGTTGATCGCGTACTGGGACGACATCGGCAACAACAGCGTCTTCGTCGCGCGCAGTGAGGACGGCGGCGGGACCTATTCGGCCGCCTGGGACGACCCCGCGGGTTCCTCCGCGCGCAAACCCCCCCTCGTCCTGGCGTACGATCCCGCCGCCTCCACCATCCAGCTGGCGTTCGCCTACAACAATTCCCTCTGGCACACCCGCTCCACCGACGACGGGGCGACCTTCGACGTCCTGGCGGTCCTGAGCTCCACGGCCGACGCCGATCCTCGCGGCTCTCGCCCGGCCCCGCCGCCGGCGATCGCGCGCACGGAGAGCGGGACGTGGGTCCTCGCCTGGTCCGACACCCGTTCCGACGCCTACGCCGACACCCGCAGCGACGTCTACGTGCGTCGATCGACGGACGGCGGCGCGACGTGGCAGGCGGATCTTCGCGCGGACACCGACGCGGCCGGCGCCGCCGGCTCGCAGCTGTCCGGCGTGGCGGCGACCGGCGGCGACGCCTTCTTCGCCGGCTGGATCGATCGCAGGAACGGGTCGGGGCGCGACGAGGACCTCTACGCCAACCGCTGGGCCGGAGCGTTCGGGAGCGACTACCGGATCGACACGGACGCCGCCACCGCCTCCGCGGCGGTGCTGGGGGACCCTGTGGTCGCGACCGACGGCGCCAACGGGGTCTACGTCGCCTTCACCGCGAAGGGGAACGGCCACGAATACGACGTCTGGGTCGCGCGCAGCAACGACGGGGGGTACACCTTCCCGGGCGCGGTGCGCGTCGGCTCCAACCCGGCGGGGCAGCGCGTGCAGGCGGTGCCGTATCTCGCCGCGACCTCGGATGGGCGCGTCTACCTCGTCTACTACGGCGACAACCCCGCGACCGGGGAGCGCGAGCTGCGATTCAACCGCTCCCTCGACTTCGGGGTGACGTGGTCGCCGCTCGACACGATCCTCGACTCCTGGCCCCAGACCCCGGGATACGTCGTGCCGAGCTTCGACTACCCCAACGTGCAGCTCGTCTCGCCGGGCGCCGGCGCCGTCTACGTCGCCTGGTCGGACAACGTGAACGTCTTTCTGGCCCGCTCGTTCGACGGCGGCGCGACGTTCAGCACCGCCGACGTCGACCAGGACGCGCGGGGGTACAACCGCCACCCGGCGCTGTGCGCGCAGGGGAACCAGATCGTCCTCGCGATCATGGCCCCCAAGGTCGCCTTCGACTACTTCAGCGTCTGGGGGACGGTCAGTACGAACCAGGGAGCCTCGTGGAGCTCCCTCGCGCAGCTGCGCTCGGAGTCGACCGCGGAGCGCGGGGTCCTCCCCGTCGTCGCCTGCGACGGGTCGAACAAGGCCGCCGTCGTCTGGATGGACCGGCGCGACGGCGCGTCGTACGTGTTGCGCTCGAACCGGTGGACCGGGTCGGCGTGGGGAGGCGACGTCGCGGTGAGCGGCCCCGCGGGGGTGCAGCACTTCTACCCGCGTATCGCCTACGCGGGAGCGACGAAGCCGATCGTGGTCTACCAGGACCTCAACGGCTCGGTCTACGCGTCCCGCTCCTCGGATTCCGGGGCGAGCTTCCCGGCCTACGTCCGACTCGACGCGACGGCTCCGGATCCCGCGCAGGTCTCGGACACGCCCCGGATCGCCTCCGACGGCAACGACGCCTGGACCTTCTGGATCGAGCGGAGCGCCGGAGAACGCTCGGTCGTCGCGCGCGTGACCCGAGACGGCGGCGTGAACTTCGACGCGGTGCGGCGGATCGACCGGGAGACGCCGCAGGGGGCCTTCTACAACGGGTACTACGTCATCAACGCCGCGCCGGCGGCGGTCGCCGACGCGGGATTCCTGGCGTGGGCGGGGGTCCGCGGGGACGGTCGGCGGGACGTCCTGGTGAACGTCGTCGACCTCGACGACGCCGATCGGGACGGGGCCGCGACCGCCACGGACTGCGACGACTCCGACCCCGCGTCTCGCGCGGTGCCGTCGGAGGTGGCGGCGCTGGCCCTTTCCAAGGTCGGCTCCACGACGCGTCTGAACTGGACGTCGCAGGACGGGTCCGCGGGAGCGGGGACCTCCTACGAGGTCAAGTCCGGGTCGATCGCGCAACTGCGAGGCACCGGCGGCTTTGCGGACGCGGTCTGCGTGGGCGCGGCCGTCGCCGATCCGCCCTTTGACGACCCGCGCGACCCGCCGGCCGTGGGCGCCGGTTACTACTACCTCCTGCGGGCTCGGAACGGCTGCGGGACGGGGACGTTCGGCGACTCGGGAAGGAGCCCCGATCCGCGCGACGGCCTCGACGCGGGGGCGGCGTGCCCGTGAGGGCCCGCGCGGGGGCGGTCCCCGGGCCGTTTCTTCGTTGACTTGACCGGCTGCCCGCCGCGCGGCTAGCGTGCCCGCCGTCATGCTGACCGTAGGAGGGGAGGCGCCCACCCCGGTACTGGATCGGGCGTCCGAGGCGGCGCCCCGACGGAGTTGGCGCACGTGGCTGTTCGGCCGACCGCTTCCCAACGCGGCGGCCGAACACGAGTCCGTCAACAAGACGGTCGGCCTCGCGGTCTTCTCCTCCGACGCCCTCTCGTCCACCGCCTACGCGACCCAGGAGATCCTCATCATCCTGGCCGCCGCGGGGTCCGCCGCCCTCGCGTTCTCCTTCCCCATCGCGATCGCCATCGCCGGGCTGATGGCGATCGTCACCGTGTCGTATCGGCAGACGATCTACGCCTATCCGGACGGAGGCGGGGCCTACACCGTCTCCCGCGACAACCTCGGGGAGTTCCCGGCGCAGATCGCGAGCGCGGCGCTCCTCACCGACTACATCCTCACGGTCGCCGTGTCGATGTCGTCGGGGGTCGCGCAACTCGCGTCGGCGTTCCCGCCGCTGCAGGAACACAAGGTGCTCGTCGCCGTGATCTTCGTCGCCGCCGTGACGGTGATCAACCTGCGCGGCGTGCGCGAGTCGGGGGCGATCTTCGCGATCCCCACCTACGCGTTCGTCTTCGCGATGACGACGACCGTCGGGCTCGGGCTCTGGCGCGCGTTCTCGGGAACGCTCGCTTCCGTCGAGAATCCGCCGCCGCTTCAGTTCCACGGGGAGCACACGGCGATCACGGCGTTCCTGATCCTGCACGCGTTCTCGAGCGGGACCGCCGCCCTCACGGGGATCGAGGCCATCTCGAACGGCATCACCGCGTTCCGGAAGCCTCGCAGCCACAACGCGGCGATCACGCTCCTGTGGATGTCGACGATCCTGGGGACGTTGTTCCTCGGCATCACCTACCTCGCGCGCTCGATCGGCGCCGTCCCCTCCGAGACCGAGACCGTGATCTCCCAACTCGCGCGGACCGTGCTCGGCGGGTCGGGGCTTCCCTACCTGTTCGCGATCGCGACGACGACGCTGATCCTGATCATGGCGGCGAACACCGCGTTCAACGGCTTCCCGAGACTCTCCGCGCTGCAGGCGGCCGACGGGTACCTCCCCAAGCAGCTCACCTACCGCGGGAGCCGGCTCGTCTTCTCGCGGGGGATCATCGTCCTCGCCTTGACCGCGTCGCTACTGATCTGGGCGTTCGACGCGAGCGTCACCGCCCTCATCCCGCTCTACGCCATCGGGGTCTTCCTCTCCTTCACGCTTTCGCAGGTCGGGATGACGCGCAGGCTCTGGAAGTCCGGCCGCCTCGCCCCCGGCGAGACGCGCGCGGAGCGGGGCTCGACCCTGGAGCACGATCCCGGCTGGCGCCTCAAGCTGGCGATCAACGCCTTCGGCGCGACCTGCACCGCGACCGTGACGATCGTCTTCGCGGTGACGAAGTTCCGGGACGGCGCATGGATCGTGATCGTCCTGATCCCGCTCCTCATCGGGGTCTTCTACGCGATTCACCGGCATTACCGCGACCTCGCGGGACGCCTCGCGCTCGACCCGTTCGGCTCGCCCCCGCGCGTCGCGCGACACCGCGTCATCGTCCCGGTGAGCTCGGTCCACCGCGGCACGGTCGCCGCGCTGCGGTACGCCCGGGCCCTCTCGGACGACATCACCGCGGTGCACGTGACCTCCGACGCCGAATCGCTCGAGCGTTTCCGCGGCGACTGGTCGCGGTGGGGGGACGGCGTGCGCCTGGTCGTCCTCGACTCGCCTTACCGCCTGCTGATCGAGCCGCTGCTCGACTACGTCCGCACGGTCACCGCGTGCATGCGGCCCAACGAGGTCCTCACGATCGTCGTGCCGCAGTTCGTGCCGCGACGCCGGTGGCACAACCTGCTGCACGCGCAGACCGCCGCGTTCCTGCGCCTGGCCCTGATGTTCCGGCGCGGGATCGTCATCACGAGCGTTCCCTACCACGTCCGCGAGGATCGGGAGCGCGACCGAGGTTCGGCATGAAGATCGTCGTCGTCGGCTGCGGCCGCGCGGGGGCGGAGCTCGCGGTGCGCATGTCGCGCAGCGGGCACGAGGTCACGGTGATCGACGGGTCGGGGATGGCGTTCGCCAACCTCCCTCCGGAGTTCCGCGGCCGCACGATCCAGGGGGACGCCCTCGCGGAGGGGACGCTCGCGTCGGCGGGGGCGGGACAGGCGGACGGCCTGGCGGCCGTCACCGCCTCCGACGCGGTCAACGCCGTCGTCGCCCACGCCGCCCGCGCGATCTTCGGGGTGAAACGCGTCGTCGTCCGCAGCTACGCGCCCAGCCGCGAGTCGATCCACGAGGCTTTCGGCCACCACGCCATCAGCTCGACGATGTGGGGCGCGCAGCGCCTCGAGGAACGCCTCGAGGACGAGGTGGGCGAGAGCGAGGCCTCGCTCGGCTCGGGGGAGGTCCGCGTCTGGCGCGTGGCGATCCCCGACGGGGCTCCGGCGAGGACGCTCCCGCTGCGCGGCGACGGATACGCGATCGTCGCCCTCACGCGCAAGGGCTCGACGTCGATCCCCGCCGACGCGGTCGACGCGGTCGCCGGCGACGTCCTCCACGTCGCGTGCGCCCCCGACCGCCTGGGTGCGGCGCGCCGCTCCCTAGCCGGCGAAGGGGGGCGTTGACATGCTGGTCGTGATCGCCGGAGGGGGCCGGACCGGCGCGACCCTCGCCGCGGTGCTCCTCCACCAGGGACACGACGTCCGCGTGGTCGAGCATCGTGCCGACGTCCTGGCGCACCTTCACCGCGAGCTCCCCACCGAGAAGATCGTCCAGGGGAGCGCCTTCAACCCCGAGGTCCTCGTCAACGCCGACATCGCGAAGGCCGACGGGATCGCGGCGTGCCTTCCGGACGACGCGGACAACCTCGCGGTGTGTTTCCTCGCCCGCACGCGCTTCGCGGTGCCGCGCACGATCGCGTGCATCAACAACCCGCGCTGCGCGTGGCTGTTCTCGGCGACCTTCCAGGTGGACGTCGCGCTCAATCAGGCCCAGATCCTCGCGAGCCTGATCCAGGAGGAGGTGTCGCTGGGCGACATGATGACCCTCCTGAAGATCCGTCGCGGGAAGTACTCCCTCGTGGAGGAGAAGATTCCGAAGGGCGCCCCCGCCGACGGCATGGCGATCAAGGACCTCCCCCTCCCGCCCGGCGCCGTCATCGCGGCGGTGCTGCGTCGGGGGGAGATGGTGATCCCGCGCGGCGCGGTCGTGCTCGAGGCCGACGACGAGATCCTCGCGATCTGCGACGCCGAGGCCGCGCGCCAGCTCGCCGTGCTCTTCGGGGCCAAGCCGGCCCGACCGTCGGCGTGATCGAAGTCTCGCTGGAGGTCCCGCTCGCGGCGTTCGAGCTCCGGGTCGAGTTGTCCACTCCCGCGAAGGCGATCGGGGTCTTCGGTCCTTCGGGCGCGGGGAAGACCTCGCTCGTCGAGGCGATCGCGGGGCTCAGGCGCGAAACGAGGGGCCGGATCGCCGTCGAGGGGAACGTCTGGCAGGACGACGCGAAGAGGATCTTCGTTCCGCCGGAGACGCGAGGCTCCGGGTACGTCCCACAGGACGTGGCGCTGTTCCCGCACCTCGACGTGAAGGGGAACCTCCTCGCCTCGACGCGCGCGACGCCGGACGGCCTTTTCGACACCGTCGTCGGAACGCTCGAGCTCGCCCCGCTCCTGGCGCGCGACGTGAAAGACCTGTCGGGGGGCGAGCGGCGTCGCGTGGCCCTCGGCCGCGCGTTGTGCTCGCGGCCGAAGCTGCTCCTGCTCGACGAGCCCCTCGCGGGTCTCGACGCCTCGCTTCACGGCCGCGTGGTCGCGTTCCTGCGCCGGGTCCTCGAGACGTTCCCCGTCCCGATGCTCCTCGTTTCCCACGACCCCGCGACCGTGCAGGCGTTGTGCGAGACGCTGATCGTGATCGAGCGGGGACGCGTGCGGGCGCACGGCACGCCGCGGGAGGTGCTGGCGTCGCCGTCGGTCTTCCCGCTCGCGCTCGCGGAGGGGTTCCGCAACCTCGTCCCGTGCCGCCCCGTCTCACGATCGGGCGGTCAGGCGGTCGTCCGACTGGGAGAGACGGGGGAGGGCCCGGAGATCCACGTCCTCGGCGAAGACCTTCCCGAGGAGCCGCGCCTGCTGGGGCTCCGCGCGACCGACATCCTCCTCGCGATCGAGGCGCCGCGCGGGCTCTCGGCCCGGAACGTCCTGCCCGCGGTTGTGGTCGCGATCGACGCCGTGGGAGGCGCTCGCCTCTGCCGCTGCGCCGTGCCGGGGACCTCGGTCGAGATCGCCGCGGAGCTGACCCCCGAGGCATGCGACGAGCTGGGGCTCGCCCCCGGGAAAGCGGTGCACCTCGTCGCGAAATCGGCGGCATGTACGGTGTGGTGACCGTACAAATCCCCGACCGATCCGACTTCGGGGGGGTATCTGTGCGTCTTCGCCCGACCTTCGCGCTGGTGTGCTGCGTTCTCTTCGTTTCCGGCTGCGTCTCGAGCCTTCGGCCTCCCTCGACGCGGCCCCCCGCCGCGGCGGTGAAGGAGGAGAAGAAGAAAGGGCCTCCGCCCCGCCGGGACGACCTCGGCCCGGGGGTCAAGCAGCGCAGCCCGCAACCCGACGCCCTTCCGGGGGCCGACGCGCGGGTGAACCAGGACTCCTCCGGCCAGAACCAGAACGAGACCTCGGTCGCGGTGAGCCCGGCGGACCCGAACCGCGTGGTCGGCGCGTGGAACGACTACTTCATCCGGACGCCGGGGCAGAACACCGTCATCGGCTACGGATGGACCACCGACGGCGGCCAGACCTGGCAGTCCGACCGGATCAATTTCTCCACGATCCCCTCGACGACTTCCACCGGCGACCCCGTGATCGTGGCGGACTCGATCGGCACCTTCTACATGGGCATCCTCGCTTACAGCGGGTCGGGAGCCGGGATCCTGGTCGCCCGCTCGACCGACGGCGGCGTGACCTTCGCCGAGCCGGTGCGCCTGGACAACGGCGGCGACAAGGAATACCTCGCCGTCGACTACCGGAACGACCACGCCTACACGGTCTGGGAGAACACGGGCTCCCTCGGAAACCAGGGGATCTACGTCTCCAAGACCACCGACCGCGGCCTGAGCTGGTCGACGCGGCGGCAGATCTCGACGAACAACGGCGGCACGAACAACGGCGCGACGCCGTCGATCGGGCCCAACGGGGAGGTCTACGTCGTCTGGTCGAACTTCGGGAACACGGTCTGGTTCCAGCGCTCCCTCGACGGCGGGACGACTTGGCTCCCCGCCGACAAGGTGATCCGCAACGACGTGAACCCGCCGCCGTCCCCGCTCAACGGCGGCTTCCGCAACCCCCCGATCGCCTCGAGCGCGTGCGACGCCACGACGGGGCCGTGGTCGGGGCGGATCTACGCGGTGTGGGGCGACGACCGGTTCGGCGACCCCGACGTGCTGCTTTCGTGGTCGTCGGACCAGGGAAACACGTGGAGCGCGCCGATCCGCGTCAACGACGACGTGGTCGGCAACGGCGCCGACCAGTTCTTCCCGTGGGTGCACGTGGACGAGAACGGGACGGTCTTCGTGACCTTCCTCGACCGTCGTGAGGACCCGGCGAACTTCCTGATCTCGACGTGGCTTGCGACCTCGACGGACGGCGGGCAGACCTTCGGGCCGAACATCAGGATGTCCGACGGCAACTACGGTCCGACCGGGTTCGGCTTCCTCGGCGACTACATCGGCTCCTCCACGGGAGGCGGGAAGATCTTCCCGCTCTGGCCCGACGGCCGGAACGGCAACCCCGACGTCTTCTCCGTCGCGGTCGACACCGTCGATTTCGACAAGGACGGGATCCTCAACGACGGAAGCAACGACGGGCAATACGCGAACCTGCGCTGCTCGGCGGGGCAGACCGTCCTCTGCGACGACAACTGTCCCGGTTCACCCAACCCCACGCAGGTCGACGGCGACGGGGACCTCGTCGGCGACGCGTGCGACAACTGCCCGCTCGTGTCGAACACGAACCAGTTCGACTCCGACCAGGACGCCTTCGGCGACGTCTGCGACGCCTGTCCGGGAGTGATCGGCGGCGACGCGAGCGATCCCGATCTCGACGGAAAGGGGAACTGCGTCGACAACTGCCCGAACGTCCCGAACGGCGACCAGCTCAACACCGACGGCGACGCTCTCGGCGACCTCTGCGATCCGTGCCCGCTGACGGCGGCCAACGACCTCGACGGCGACACCGTCTGCGGGAACGTGGACAACTGCGCCGCGGTCTTCAACCCCGCGCAGGCCGACAGCGACCTCGACGGCCGCGGCGACCTTTGCGACGTCTGTCCATCCACCGCGGACGCGGCGCAGACCGACAGCGACGGCGACGGACGCGGCGACGCGTGCGATTGCCAACCTTCCGACCCCGGCGACCGGCGGCCCGCCGAGGTCGCGATCCTCAATGCGACGCGGGGAGGCGCGGGGGAGACCCAGCTCTCGTGGACCACCGCGGCCGCCGCCGACCGCTACCAGGTCACGCGCGGGATCCTCCGATCGTTCACGGGGGGCGACTACGGTCCCTGCCTGGCGCAGGGGATCGCCGGTACCGCGACGGAGGACGCGTCGGTCCCCGCCGCGGGGGAGGGATTCTTCTATCTCGTCGCCGGGCAGAACTTCGACTGCGGCACGGGGCCGCTCGGCACGACCTCCGAGGAGAGCGAGCGCTCGAACTCGAACCCGGGTTCGTGTTCCGGGGTCGCGGTCATCGACCGGTTCCCGACTTCGGAAACGGCCGTCGCCGGGACCGTGACCGGGACGTTCAACGACCTCGCGACCTCGAACAACGTGCGCGAGGCGATCCAGGAAACGGTTTCACAGGGTGGGAACCCGGGATCCCGGTTCACCTTCCTCGAGCACCGGTGGACGATCTCCGTCGCCGCCGGATCCGCGGTCGAGCTGCACGTCGAGGGGTCCCGGACGGCTGCGGGGGACGGCGACAACTTCCGCTTCGAGTGGTCCACCGACGGGACCAACTGGACGGATTCGGGGCTTCCCAGTCTCCCGACCTCCGAGAGCAGCGACGCCCAGGTGGCACTCCCGGCTTCCGTCGCCGGGGTGACGGTCGAGATCCGGGTCGTCGACACGGTCCGCTCCGCCGGATCCCTGAACCTCGACACGGTATCGGTCGACCAAATGTGGATCCGAACCGTTCCCTGACGCTTGACGTAGCGCAAAGGCCGGATTCTCCCGAGCCTCCTAGACTCCGCCACCGCCCCGGGTACCCCGGGTCGGCGTTCGGCGGGGCACACGGCCGTCTCGTCGCCGGGCCGGGCAGGAACCAGACACGACGGCCGGGGAACTGGAAATGCTCAAGAAGACCCTTTGGATCGCTCTGATCGCGCTCGTCGTGTTCGCCCCGACCCTCGCGGACGCCGGTGACTGGAAGCTCCGCGGCCGCGTCATCAACGTGGCGCCGACCGACGAGAGCGAGTCGGTGGACGACGCCGGCGGGACGATCGAAGCCGATTCCGCCACGACGGTCGAAGTCGACGTCACGTACATGTTCAGCGAGAAGTGGGGCCTCGAGGTGATCGCCGCGATGCCGTCGCACGACGTCATCGGGAAGGGCGGCGACGTCGACGGCTTCAACTACGGCACCGCCGACCTGATCCCCCCGTGCTTCACCGCCCAGTACTTCTTCGGCAAGGGGGCCTTCAAGCCGTACATCGGCGCCGGGCTCAACTACACCTTCTTCAGCTTCGACGAGTCCCAGGCGGTGAAGGACGCCGGGCTCGAGATCGACCTCGACGACAGCATCGGGTTCGTCGCCAACGCCGGAATCGACTGGAACCTCGGGAAGGGGAACTGGCTCCTGAACTTCGACGTCAAGTACGTCGACCTCTCCACCGACGCGACCCTCAAGGCCGGGGGTGTGGAAGTCGGCACGATCGACGTGGGGATCACTCCCTGGATCGTCGGCGTCGGCGTCGGCTACAAGTTCTGATTCGGACGGGTTCGAAGAACGCCCGCGGCGGGGCAACCTGCCGCGGGCGTTTTCTTATCCCCTGGACGCACCCCGCGAGGCCAGCTTGACGAGGTGCGCGGCGACCACGTTGCGCTGGATCTGGTTCGTCCCTTCGTAGATCTGCGTGATCTTCGCGTCGCGCATCATCTTCTCGACCGGATAGTCCTTCATGTAGCCGTACCCGCCGAAGACCTGGACGGCGTCGGTCGTGACCTTCATCGCGACGTCCGAGGCGAAGACCTTCGCGGCGGCGGAGAGGTGCGCGATCTCCTGCGCCTCGCCGCGGTCGATCCGATGGGCGACGTGGTAGACGAGCGAGCGCGCCGCCTCGATCTGGATCGACATGTCCGCGAGCATCCACTGCAGCCCCTGGAACTGCAGGATGGACTTCCCGAACTGCCGGCGGGTCTGGACGTAGGCGAGCGCCTCGTCGAGCGCGCCCTCCGCGATCCCCACCGCCTGCGCGGCGACGCCCGGGCGGGAGAGGTCGAAGGTCTTCATCGCGACGAAGAACCCCATCCCTTCCTTCCCGAGCTGATTCTCGGCGGGGACGCGGCAGTTCTCGAAGATCAGCTCTCGGGTGGCGCTCGCGTGGATCCCGAGCTTGTGCTCGGTGCGCCCGAACGAGAAGCCGGGGGTTCCCTTCTCGACGATGAACGCGGTGGCGCCGCGCACGCCCCGATCGGGGTTCGTCAGCGCGACGATGCTGTAGATCTCCGCCTCTCCGGCGTTGGTGATGAAGACCTTGGCGCCGTCGAGCACGAAGTGGCCGCCGTCGCGCCGCGCGGTGGTGCGGATCGACGAGGCGTCCGATCCCGCCTGGGGCTCGGTGAGCCCGAAGGCGGCGAGGCGTCTTCCCGAGGCGATGTCGGGGAGGAATCGGCGTTTCTGCTCCTCGTTCCCGAACACGACGATCGGAAGCGTCCCCAGCGCGGTCCCCGCGTACGCGAGGGCGATCCCGGCGCACGCGCGCGAGATCTCCTCGGTCACGAGGCACATGTCGACGATGCCGTGGCCCGACTCGACCAGGCCGTCGTATTCGGCGGGGATGAAGACGCGGAACAGGTCGGCCTGGGCGAGCTCGCGGACGATGTCCCAGGGGAAGACGTTCTCCTCGTCGTATCTCGCCCGGACCGGCTTGACCTTCTCCCGGGCGATCCGGCGCGCCAGCTCCTGCATGGCGCTCTGCTGCTCGTTCAAAAGGAAGTCCATGACGCCTCCGGAACTCGGCGCATCGTAGGGCGCGCCGAAGCCGACGGCCCGCGTCATTCGTTAAGCAGGACGCCCAGACGGCTCTCCACCGTCGCATCGTGGATCGCGCGGAAATCGACGATGTCGAGCGCCACGGGAACGACCTTCGCGAAGGCGCGACGATGCTCCGCCCAGGCGTCGAGCAGGGCCTGACCGGCGGGGGAGCCGGTGTGGAAGACGTGTTGGCGCAGCAGGCGCAAGAGCAGCGCCTCGTCCGCCGGGCCCGGGGTGTCGACGCGCACGAAGTCCGGGTTCACGCGGGAGGTGATCGAGCCTCCGGGGTCGAAGACGTAGGCCACCCCGCCGGTCATCCCCGCGCCGAAGTTCGTGCCCACGGTTCCGAGGACGACCACGGTCCCGCGGGTCATGTATTCGCAGCCGTGGTGGCCGATTCCCTCGACGACGGCGGTCGCGCCGCTGTTGCGCACGGCGAAGCGTTCTCCGGCGCGCCCCGCGACGAACAGCGTGCCCCCCGTCGCACCGTAGAGGGCGACGTTGCCGAGCACGGTCTGCGCGATTCCGGTCTCGCGCACCTCGCGCGGCATCCGCACCGAGATCAGCCCACCGCTCATCCCCTTGCCGACGTAGTCGTTCGCCACCCCGCGCAGCCGGAGCTCGACCCCCTCGACCAGGAACGCGCCGAAGCTCTGTCCCGCCGCCCCGCGGAGCCTGAGCTGCACGTTGCCGCGGAACCCGCCCCGTCCGTAGAGGAACGCGAGCTCTCCCGAAAGCCGTGCTCCGACCGAGCGGTCGGTGTTGCGGATCGCGCGATGCGCGACCGCCTGGCCGTGCGTCACGATCTCCCGGCGCACCTCGTCGATCACGTCGTCGTCGAGGGTGCGCGCGCGCTCGGACGGCGCGCCCGAGGGGCGCGGGCGCCCGAGCGGCAGGCCTCGTCCCGCTCCGGCGTCGAGGATCGCGGAGAGGTCGACTCCGCGCTCGGCGACGAGGGCGTCGTGCCGCGGGTCGAGGACGAGGCGGTCGTTGCGCCCGACCGCCTCGTCCACGGAACGGAATCCGGCGCCGGCGAGGGCCTCGCGCGTCTCGGCGGCGACCGAGCGGAGCCACGCGGCGACGTGTTCGGGCTTCCCCTCGAACTTGCGTCGCAGCGCCTCGTCCTGCGTCGCGATCCCGGCGGGGCAGGTGTTGAGGTGGCACTGGCGCGCCATCACGCACCCGAGCGCGACGAGAGACGCGGTCCCGAAGTCGTATTCCTCCGCGCCGAGCAGGGCCGCGATCGCGACGTCCCGGCCGGTCTGAAGCCCGCCGTCCACGCGCAGCACCACGCGGGTGCGCAACGACGCGGCGACGAGGGCCTGGTGGGCCTCGGCGAGGCCGAGCTCCCAGGGGAACCCGGTGTGTTTGAGCGAGCCGAGCGGGGAGGCGCCGGTTCCGCCGTCGCCGCCGGAGACGAGGACGACGTCGGCCCCGGCCTTGGCGACCCCGCAGGCGATCTGGCCGACGCCGGGCTGGGCGACGAGCTTCACCGACACGAGCGCGCGCGGGTTCACCGCCTTGAGGTCGTGCACGAGCTGCGCGAGGTCCTCGATGCTGTAGATGTCGTGGTGCGGGGGCGGGGAGATGAGCGGGACCCCCGGCGTCGCGCCGCGCGCGGCGGCGATCTGCAGCGTCACCTTGTGGCCGGGAAGTTGCCCTCCTTCGCCCGGTTTCGCCCCCTGGGCCATCTTGATCTGGATCTCGCGCGCGGCGGCGAGGTAATCGGCCGTCACGCCGAACCGCGCGCTCGCGAGTTGCTTCACCCGGCAGTTCGCGCTGGGATCGGGATTCCCCGGGGCGTACCGGTCGTAGGGTTCGCCCCCTTCGCCGCTCGACGACCGCGCGCCGACGAGGTGGAATCCCTTCGCGAGGGTCCGGTGTGACTCGTCGGAGATCGCGCCGAACGAGATCGCCCCCGAGCCGAACCGCCGGAGGATCGCCTCGACCGACTCGACCGCGTCGAGCCGGACCGGAGGGCGCCCCTCGACGGCGAGCAGGTCGCGAAGGTAGACCGGCGGGTCGTTCTCGGCCGCGGGCGCCGGCCGTCCTTCGGCCAGGGCGTGGATGCGCTTGAAGCGCGCGGGGGCGAAGCCGTGCGCCTCCCCGCCGCGGCGGAACCGGAACAGCCCCGCGTCCCCGATCGCCGGCGCCTCGGGGCCCCACGCCCGGTGCGCGCGCTCGAGCATCGCGGCGCGCAGGTGCGCGATCCCGACGCCGCCGGCGCGGCCTTCGATCGAGGGGAAATACGGCGCGAGGAGGGTGGGCGAGAGGCCCAGCGCGTAGAGCGTCATCGAGCCGTGGTAGCTGCTCAGCGTGGCGATCCCCATCTTCGACATGATCTTGAGCAGCCCTTTCTCGAGGGCCCAACGGTAGTTCTCGAGCCGCGACGGAAGGTCCTGCGTCCCGGCGAACCGGCGGCGCAGGATCGCGTAGGCCAGCCACGGGTAGACCGCGCTCGCGCCCACCGCGACGAGGCAGGCGACGTGGTGGTCCTCGACGAGGTCGCCGGTCGCGGCGACGATCGAGATGCCGCTGCGCTCGCGGCGCGCGACGAGGTGCTCGTGCACCGCGCAGGCCGCGAGCATCATCGGGACGGGCAGGCGATCCGCGTCCGCCTCCTCGTCGGAGAGCACCAGGATCCTCGCCCCCGACCGGGTGGCGCGTTGGGCCTCCTCGCAGAGGGACTCGAGGCGCTCGGACAGCGGGACGTGACGCTCGACCAGGCACGCCACGCGGGCGACGGGGAAGTCCGGGATCCTCCCGAGGATCTCGAACTCGCGAGGGGAGAGGACGGGGCCCTCCAGGTGGACCGCGCCGTGGAACTCCGGCGCGTCGCCGAGGAGGTTGTTCTCGCTCCCGAGGTGGCGGAACAGACCGGTCACGAAGCGCTCGCGGATCGGATCGATCGGGGGGTTCGTGACCTGCGCGAACGACTGCTTGAAGTAGTCGTACAGGCGCCGGTCCTTGGACGAAAGGAACGCGGGCGGGGTGTCGTCGCCCATCGAGCCGACGCTTTCGCGTCCGGTCTCGGCCATGGGGACCAGGAACCCCTTCACCTCGTCCTGCGTCCAGCCGAACGCGACGGGCACGCGGTCGTCGACCGCGGCCTCGCCGGCGAACTCGACCGCCGCGGCGCCGCGCTCCACCCGCGTGACGTGGCGTTCGAGCAGGCTCGACCACGGCGCGGACGCGGCGACGTGCGCCTTGATCTCCGCGTTCTCCCGGATCCTTGCGCCTCGAAGGTCGACCGCCAGGATCTCCCCGGAGGTCAGGTGGTGATGGGCGAGGAGGTTCTCCTCCGGGACGTCCACGACCCCCGCCTCCGACGCGACGACGAGCAGGCCGTCGCGCGTGCGCATCGAGCGGAGCGGACGCAACCCGTTCCGGTCGAGCTTGGCGGCGACGACGTCGCCGTCGGTGAACACGACCGCCGCCGGGCCGTCCCACGGCTCCACGAGGTTCTCGTGGTAGACGAAGAAGTCCCGCAGCGCGGGGTCCATCGTGCGGTCGTAGGCGTAGGGGTCCGGGATCAGCATCATCGCGGACAGCAGCGGGTCGCGCCCCGACCGCACGAGCAGCTCGAGCGCCTCGTCGAGGCTTCGCGAGTCGCTCGCCCGCTCGGTGAGGACCGGGAGCAGGGTGGCGAGATCCTCTCCCCAGAACGGCGAGGAGAGGCGCGCCTCTCGGGCGCGCATCCAGAGCCGGTTCCCCTTGATCGTGTTGATCTCGCCGTTGTGCGCGAGCATCCGGAACGGTTGCGCCATCGCCCAGGAGGGGACGGTGTTGGTCGCGAACCGCTCGTGGAAGATCGCGAAGCGCGAGACGTAGTCCTCACGGGCGAGATCGGGGTAGAACCGGTCGATCTGGTGCGAGGTCATCAGCCCCTTGTAGACGACCGTCCTGGAGGAGAACGAGCAGATCGTCGACTGGGTCCGGCGGGGAAGCCGTTTCTCCACGGCACGCCGCGCGAGGTACAGGCGGGATTCGAGCGGCCGGGGATCCGACGACGCCGGGCAGGCGCAAAGCCCCTGGAAGACGATCGGACGGCAGGCGCGCGCGAGCTCCCCGAGCGCCTCCGGCTCGACCGGCACGCGCCGCAGCGACAGCCAGCGCAAGCCGTGCTCGGCGCACGTCGCCCGCAGAGCCTGCTCGACCCCGTCGGCCTCGAGGGGGGTCGTGAAGACCATCGCGACCGCGAGGGTCTCGCCGGGGCGGAGGTCCGCGTCGAAGAGCGCGCGGGGGAGGTCGGTCAGGAGGCCCGCGCCGTCGCCGCTCTTGCGGTCGGCGGCCTTGGCCCCCCGATGGAACAGCCGCTTCAACGCCTCGATCGCGAGGGCGACCGCGCGGCGCGAGGGCGCTCCCGAGGTCTCGGCGACGAACCCCGTCCCGCACGAGGCGCGCGTCGCCTCCGGATCGACGAGGGGGTATGGGCCGAAGCGACGCATGGGAACCCCGGGGGCCGGGATCCTTATAGCGCCCTCCGCTCGGGAACCGCTACTCCGACTGCGTCTGGAACTCCCCGGCGAACCGGACGAACGCGAGGAACGCGACCACCGCGAGGACCATGTGACCCGCGAGCACGTACCAGGCGCCCCCCGGATGGCCGATCCGCTCGAAGTACCCGTACATCGGCGCGTAGATGCCGCTCAGCGTCGCGCCGATCATCGTCCCGAGGAAGTTCGAGCCCATGTAGAGCCCGGCCTTCTCCTTCGGCGCGATCCACGTGATGTACTCCTGGATGCGCGGCGAGGTGATCATCTCGCCGACCGCGAACAGCGCGATGCCCAGGAAAACGAGCGCCGCCGCGCCGGTCGCCGCGAGCCCGATCACGGCGAATCCCGCCGCGGCGACCGCGAGCCCGAAGATGAACGACGGAAGCGCTCGGAACTTCTCGAAGACGAACGAGATCGGCAGCTGCAGCAGCATGATGATGTAGCCGGTGTGCGAGACCGACTCGCCGAGCACGCGGCGGACGCCGTCCACCTCGTGCGAGACGATCCCCACGATCCACGGGCCGAGCACCGGGATCCACGAGAGTCCCCTGTCGAGGCTCGCGTAGAGCGCCGCGGTATCGACCGCGCCGTCCACGTAGAGGGCGCACAGGTTGAAGAACCCCCAGAAGGGCAGCCAGAAGAACAGGCCCAGCAGGATCAGGAACGACGCGAACTTGACGTCGCGCAGCGTGACCAGGATGTCCTTGAGCTTCTTGCCGAGCGGCTCGACCGTCGCCGCGCGGGGCGGCTCCTTGTAGAAGAGCAGGGTGATCACGAACATCACGCCCACCGCGATGGCGGAGGACAGGAACGCGTGGTCCCAGGAGATGGCCCTCAGCTTTCCGGCCACGATCGGGCCGAACGAGCCTCCGATGTTCACCATCGCGTAGAAGATGCCGAAGCCCAGCGTCGTGTTCGTGGAGTCGGTCGTGACGCGCACCGTCCCCGCGATGAGCGGCTTGAAGATTCCGGCGGCGAACCCGATGCACAACATCGCCGCGGCGATCCCGGAGAAGGTCTTCGTGGCGAGAAGGAGCAGGATCGCCGGGAGGTACGCCATGTACGAGACGATCAGGACCTTCTTGAACCCGTAGCGGTCGGCGAACGTCCCCGAGACGACCGGGATCATGTACGAGCAGAAGAGGAACAGGCTCTGGATGATCCCCAGCTGGTCGCGGGAGTACCCCAGCGACGCGAGGTAGATCCCGAACCCGAAGTAGATGCCGTAATACGCGAACCGCTCGAGCACCTCGATCAGGTTGGCGACCCAGAAGACCGGCGGGAACTTCGTGCGTGCGGCCATGCGACCTCCCATGGGAACCCGGGGACGGCCGCGGATTCTAGCGCCCTTGGCCCCTCAATAGGGTCCATTGCCAGGCGTCGGCCGCCCCGGAGCGGATGAACGGGGCGAGCGCGAGCTTTCCGGCCGGTCCGATGCTGCGCTCGAGGAAGTCCATCTCGGCGAGCTGCTCCCGGGCCTCCTCGTCCGGCTCGGTGGGGAAACCGGCCTCGCGGAGCATCAGGAGCCCCTTGGCGCGCAGTCCCAGCTCCAGGCGGACCCGGAGGTAGTTCAGGAGGTCCGCGACGATGGGTCCCTCGAAGTGGCCCTTGAGGGAGTCGAGGTAGCGGCCGACCGGGGACTCGGAGACCCGCCCGGAGAGGATCAGCTCCAGCATCTCGGTGTCGGCGTCGAACCCGAGGTTGAGCCACTCCCCGACCCGGCGTTCGGCCCATCGGAAGGCGGCGACGACCGACGCGGGGATCGCGACGGCGATCACCATCGCCGAGACGACCGGCGAGAGGAGGAAGTGGTTGTAGAGGGAGTGCAGGCCGACCGCAGCGGCGAATCCGGGGAGCCACGCGCCCCCCAGTCCCTTCGGCCGGCGGTCGAAGAGGGTCTTCGTCAGAACCGCGAAGACCGCGGCCGCGCCGGCGTGCATGACCGCCGTCCCCACGCCCCGCACCAGCCAGACCGAAAACCCCGCGTCGCGGTGGCTCAGCCAGTAGAAGACGTTCTCCACGAGGGCGAACCCGGCCCCCGTCGCGAACCCCTGGATCGCCGCGTCGACGGCGAAACCGACCCGGTTCGTCCGCACGATCCAGGCGAGAAGGGCCGCCTTCAGCCCCTCCTCGAGGACCGGCGCCACGTAGCGGGAGAACAGCGGAGCGGAGATCGGAAGCGCGTCGGCGATCGGCGTCCCCGCCATGCGCGCGACGACGGCGAGCACCGCCCCCATGCCGACGGTGTACAGGACGTGGCGGAGCCGCACGAGCTTGTAGGCGTCGAGGGCGGTCAGGGCGAGGAGCAGCGCGAGGACCGGAACGAAGCCTGCGGTGGCGGAGGCGAGAAGGGCACCCGCCGTCACCGGAGCACGCGCAACGACACCATCCCTTCGTCGCGGGGTTTGGTCCCCTCTTCGAACGCCGAGGCGTAACCGAACGACAGGGTCATGTCGAGGCGAGAGAGTATCGTGAAACGCACGTCGATCTGCACCCCGACGTTTCCGATCCTGCGCCGCAGCGCGGAATCTCCCACGTCGGTCTCGATTCCCGTGGCGAAGATCGAGGTCCTCGCCCACGAGGCGTAGATGCCCGGCGAACCCGCCCGCGCGAATCGCAGGGGCGGGAGGTTCCATTCGGTCATCACCTTGGCGAAGGTCCGGCCGGCCAGGGCGTTGATCTCCTCGCCCGGGAAGCTCCACCACTCCCGGTACTTCTTCTCGTCGCCGTGGTCGACCCAGTTGTTCCCGAAGCCTCCGAAGTAGAAGGAGGCCAGCTCGTTCTCCCGGTCCCCCGAGGCGGCGCCCGCCGCGGTGCGGAGCCACACGGAGGAGTTCGACAGGGGGAGCGCCAGGCCTGCGTCCCAGGTCGCGACGAGCTTGGGGAACATCTCCCCGCCCGCGCGGTCGACCGCGCCGCTCAGGCTCGCCCGCTGCCCCTTGACGGCGTCCACTCCGCCCAGGGGCGTCCTCGCGTTCGACCACTCGAGGGTCGAGACGACCGAGGCGAGCCGGTCGGGGGCGACGACGTTCTGATAGAAGGGGAGGCGCTCGAGGTCGCCGAAGTACGCGGCGTCGACGTCGAGGCGGAGCCTGCGGGGACGGTCGTCGACGAGCGTCTTTCCCCAGCCCGCGCCGACCGACCAGCCCTTGCGGCTGCGCTTGGTGGGGCCGAACAGGTCGTAGAAGTCGGCGTAGTTGTACGTGGCGCGGGCGCGCCAGTCGTAGCGCTCGTAGTGAAGGTCGGCGTGCGCCTTCTCGTCGCCGGCGAGGTCGGAGTCGGGGGTGTAGCTCGCGGTGAGCGAGATGCGGTTGAGCATCAGCGGATCCGAGAGGTTCATCCTCGCGCCGACGCCGATCGATTCCTTGTACCCCTGGAGCACCGGGTAGACCGACTCGACTCCGATGCCGCGTCCGGAGCGGTAGCTCCCCTGGCGCGTCACGAGGGTGTCGATCGGGATCTCCGAGGGGGGGCCGACGTTCCAGTCCTTCAGCTCCGGGTGCGTCTCGATCACCTTCGTCCCGAGGAAGGTGATCGCCGCGAGGTCGGGGGCCTCCTTTCCGTCGAGCTCGACCGGGACGAAGCCGCCTTCGGCGTAACGGATCGCGTACAGCCTCCCGTCCTTCATGGGGAGCGGACGGAAGAACCCCGTCTCGGCGTTGGTGAGCGCGGAGAGGGCGTCGGTCCTCCAGTTCCAGCGGAGCACGTTCGCGACGCCGGTGTAGTAGGCGCTGCCGACCAGGTGGTCGCCGTCGGGGGTGAAGACGAAGTCGAGCGGGGCGGCCACGCCGAACCGGCGCTCGGCGACCACATTCGCCTCACCCTTGCGCAGGTCCGCGGTCCGGTAGAGGCGAAGGACCTGGCCGCCGTCCGCCTCTCCGACGGCGACGGCGAGGAGAGTTCCGTCGGGGGAGACCGCGAGGTTGCGCGGGACCTCGCCGTACGGGAAGGCCCGGGCGAGCTTCCACTCGGTGTACGGCTCCGGCACGGTCACGACCGAGGCCATGCCGTTGAAGTGCCGGACCCCCCACAACGCGCGCGTCACGGGATCGAAGGCGAGCTCGCCGAGTCGGGCGTCCTTGAGGAGCGTCCGCGACTCGCCGGTGTCGGGGTCGACCTCGCGCAGGTCGCGGTATTCCACGTGGTCGGTGGTGTAGAGGATCTTCCGCCGGCCGGGATCCCAGGCGAGGGAGGTCACCGCATAGAGGATCGGCGCCTTCACGTCGACGATGCGCTTCATCTCGCCGCCCGCCGCGGGGAGCGAGCCGATGAACGCGACGCTCCCCGGGTACTGCACGGCGAGGAACAGCCGGTCGTCCCGCTCGTCGTAATGGAGACGCGAGACCGAGCCGAGCGGACGGTCGACGAGATCGCGGCCGTGGGTGACCGGGTAGGTCCGGATCGCCGCGAGATTCTCCGCCTGGAACTCCTTCTCGAATCCGGTCCACTGCGCCCACGCCTCGTCGAGCGAGATCCCGAAGACCTGCTTGAACTGCGAGGCGTAGTAGCGCTTCGAACCCTCGTCGCGCCGGATCCAGCGCACGACGTGGTCGGGGGAACGGGTCAGGGCCAGCCACGAGATGAACCGGGTTCCGTACAGGTACGAGTTCACATCGACCTGGAAGTCGGTCTTCACCCCTTCGGCGACGAGGCCCAGGGGATCGCGCAGCGCGGCGTTCTCGAGGATCTTCGTCCGGAAGACCATCTCGTCCCAGGACCCCTGGGCGCGTCCCAGGCCGCCGGCCATCCACGTCTCCGCGAAGACGGCGATTCCTTCGTGGAACCAGCGGGGGGCGGCGTCGCGTGGGGAGGTCAGCCAGAACCAGAGGATCGATTCCGGCTGCTCGGCGGTGGGGACGACCTTCCCCGCGAAGAGCGTGCGCCAGCGGCGGTCGGCTTTCGTCGCCTTGTCCACGGTCGCGAGGTGGACGAGCTCGTGGTTCATCAGCCAGTTGAACCGCTCGTTCGGCGAGACCGTCTCGAACTCCATCCCGATCGGCGACGTCTCGAGGAGGAGCACCGTCCGGGGGGTCCCCATCGCGCTCGCGTTCCCGGAGTCCGAGAAGTCGTTGATCAGGACGGTGACGGGACGGGCGGGTTCCCAACCGAAGACGCGCTGCTGGAACTCGAGGGAGTTGTAGAAGCAGCGCGCGACCTGCGGGGCGAGGTGGGATTGCAGGGGCGCCCGGTGGACGAGCACGAGCTCGTCCGACTCCAACGTGGCGAGAGCCGCCGTCGCGCCCGCATCGTTGGCGAGCGCGACGGCGGCGAGAAGGGCTGCGATCAAGGAACGGGACTAGTTCGGCTTCGCTTCGTTCTTGAGCTCGTGCTTCATGGCGTCGCTCTTGAGCGCGTTCTTGAGGGCGTCGCCCGCGGCGATGGAGCGGCCGAGAGACTCGCTCTTGAGGGACTGCCGGAAGGCGTCGTTCTTGAGGGCGAGCTTCATCGCGTTGCTCGCGAGGACCTCGCGGAAGGCGCCGAGCTTCATGGCGTCGAGGAAGGACTCGTTCCGCATCGCGGTGCGGAGCGCCTCGTTCCCGAGGATCGTCGTGAGGGCGTCGCTCGTGAACGCGGTCTTGACGTCGCCGACCTTCATCGCGTCCAGCTTCGCCGCCTCGTTCTTGAGGGCGGACTTCACCGCTTCGGCGGTGGTCGCGTTCTTGAGGGCTTCGCTCCGGACGAACGGGCCGAACGCCGCGCTCTCGAACACCTGGCGGGCGGCGTCGCTCTTCAGCGCGTAGCGGATCGCGTCGTTGTCGAGGGCGGCCTGGAGATTGTCCGCCGTGACCGACTGCCGGACCGCGTCGACGCGCAGCGCCTGGAGGAAGGCGTCGTTGGAGAGAACCTCCACGATCGCCGGGTCCTTGACGATCTTGTCGAAGAGCTCGCTCTGGAGGAACGGGTCGGCGCCGATCCCCTCGACCGTGGTCGTCCCGGCGGGGACCTGCTCGGCCTGGTACTTGGTCGCGGGGCTGATGGTCCCGGCGACGTCCTGTTCGGCAGGGCCCGGTCCGCGGAAATAGACGATCCCGGCCACCGCCACCACCGCCGCCGCTGCAAGCCACATGAGCCGGCTGGCTCCGCTCATCCCCGTCGAATGCTGCGTCATCGTCGTTCTCCTCCACTCCCGGTTACCGGGTTCCTGGTTCGTTGTTCCATACACGGCCCGCGGGGAAAGGTTGGACGCCGAATGGCGCTCGCGGACTTTCTCCATCACCGACGCCGCCAGGTCGGCCGGGGGTTCGGCGTCGGGGATCTTCGCCAGCAGGGTGTCGAGCTCGGGGTCCAGGGGTTCGTTCATTTCAGTATCCCCATGGTCTCGAGGCGGAGTCGCAGGGCGCGGCGGGCCTCGAAAAGGCGGGACTTGACGGTTTTCTCGGGGATCTCGAGCGCCACGGCGATCTCCTGGTAGGAGCCGTCGAGGAAGTGCCGGAGGATGACGACCGCGCGGTGTTCCGGGGTGAGCGCGGCGAGCGCAGCCTGGACGGCGCGCTCGAGCTCGCGGCCTTCCATCCGACTTTCAGGACCCTTGTCGTCGTCGACGACGTCCTCGACGAGAGGCTCCGGGCGTTTCCTGCGCTGGAGGTGGTTGATCGCCTCGTGAATCGCGATCCGGTAGATCCAGCTGAAGAACCGGTACCTGGGGTCGAACGTCCCGATCTGCTCGAAGGCCTTGAGGAATGCGGTCTGGGCGAGATCGCGGGCGTCTTCGGGATCGCGGACCATGCGGAGCACGGCGGAATATACCGGGCGCTGATGTCGGCGTACCAAGATCTCGAACGCGTCGACATGGCCTTCGATGACCTCCCGGACGAGCGCGGCATCGTTCGCGCCGTCATCGGGAACTACAGGCCCGGGCCCCGAAGGTTGGCTCATGCCCCCTCGATTTCGAAGATCCGGTCGAAGCCGGAGAACCGGAACACCTCTCGAAGGTGCGGCGAAAGCCCGCGAAGCCGCAATCCCGCGCCCCGGCCCATCAGCCGCTTCTGGGTCTTGAGAAGCGCGCCGAGCCCGAGGCTCGAGACGTATTCGAGCCCGGCGAGGTCGAGCGTCGCCGGCCCCTGCACGGCATCGAGGGTTTCCTCGAGCCTCGCGGCGTGGGATGCGTCCAGGCGTCCCGAGAGCGCGATCACGCCTTCCTCGCTCTGCCGGATCTCGAACATGCCGTTTACCCCAGTCTTCTCACGATCGTCGTCGTCGCGCGGCGCCCGTCGTGGTCGTAGTCGATTCGGTCCATCATGCGGCGGATCAGGTGGATACCGAGCCCGCCCGGCGTTCGCTCCGAGAGGGGGGCGTCCACGCGCGGCTCCGGCAGGCTCCGCGGGTCGAAGGCGTCGGCGTCGTGATCCGTCAGCACGAGGGTCGCCCGCCCGTCGTGGGCGTGCCCCTCGAGGTCGATACCGCCGCTCCCCGCAGGATTGTGGCGGACGGCGTTGGCGAAAAGCTCCTCGGCGGCCAGGCGCAGGGCGAAACGGTCCTCCTCCCCGAAGCCGCCGGCGTCGAACCACCGGTCCAGCCAGTCGAAGACCGCGCCGAGCGCGTCGAGACGGCGCTCGAATCGGGTTCGCGGGGCTCGGACCTCGGACAGGGCCATTCCTCTCGTTAGCGGGGGGCGCAAAGAATGCCACACTGGAGCGCGCTCAGTCGAGGACTCTCGCGCCCGCCGCGGCGGTCCATCCGAGGTCGACGATGACCGGCAGGTGATCGCTCGCCACCCTCGAGGCCCGCAGTCGGCAGGTCCTCGCGGCGAGGACGCGGAGCGGCCCCCGGACGTACACGCGGTCGAGCCCGCCCGTGGGGGAGAACGACGGGTACGTGCGCAGGCAGCGCCGCCCGTCCGGTGCGCGCTCCGTGGCGCACCGCATGCCGAGCACGCTCACGAACGCGGCGCGGAGCAGGTTCCGCCAGTCGTTGAAGTCCCCGGCCAGGACGCAGGGGCGCTGCGGGTCGAGGGCGGAGAACTCGCGGGCGTGCGCGAGCGCCGCGACCTGCAGGTCGCGCTCGCGGGCGGACAGGCCGAGGTGGAGATTGAAGACCTCGACGTCGCGGGGCGCGCCGTGCGTGGGCAACACGCGGATCGTCGCGTGAAGGCATCCGCGTCGCTTCCGACCCCCGATCGTCAGGTCGATGTTCCGCTCGCGCACGATCGGATGCCGGGAGAGCGTCGCGTTCCCGTACCGGCCCTGGCGCAGTCGCACGTTGTGCCCGACCGCGAGGTGCGGGTAGCCCAGGAGCAGGGCCAGCTCCGCGGCGAGGTTGATGTGTCCGGAGCGGGGGGCGCCGTCGTCGACCTCCTGGAGGATCGCGACGTCCGGGTCGTGGTGCGCGACGATCTCCGCGATGCGGTCGAGCCGGAACCGCCGGTCGACGCCGATGGCGCGGTGGATGTTGTAGGTCAGCACCCGCAGGCGCATGCCTGACCTCCCGGTCCGCCGCCGGGAAAACTATACGCCGGCATCAGACCGCCGGGATCGGGATCCCCGGCCCCGCGGACCGTCGGTCGCGGGCTCGGGCGGCCAGCGCGTCCTGCACCGCGATGCGGGTTTCTCCCGCCGCGGGGCGACGACGGACGTAGGAGCCGTCGGGGCGGCAGTCCCAGGCGGACGCGTTGTCCCGACGGTAGGTCTCGATGATCGCCTCCACCTCGCGCCGCACCTCGGGATCGGCCAGCGGGACGATCGTCTCGACCCGGTTCTCGAGATTGCGTTTCATCCAGTCCGCCGAGCCGATCAGGTACTCCGGATCGCCTCCGTTCTCGAACCGGTAGATCCGGCTGTGCTCGAGGAACCGGCCGACCACGCTCCAGACCCTCACCGTCTCGGAGAGCCCGGGCACACCGGGCCTCAGGCAGCACAGGCCCCGGACGACGAGGTCGATCGGAACCCCCGCCCGGCTCGTCGCGTAGAGCTCGCGCATCACCTCGCGATCCTGCAGCTGGTTCAATTTGGCGAAGATCCCCGAAGGCCGTCCGGCCCGCGCGTGCTCCGCCTCGCGACGCATGCGGGACACGAACGCGTCACGCATGAAGGTGGGGGCCACGAGCAGGCGGCGATAGGCGGCGGTCGAGGACGCGCCGGTGAGCTCGTTGAAGATGCGCGCCACGTCGTCGCACACCTCGGGCTCGCACGTGAGCACGCCGACGTCCTCGTAGAGTCGGGCCGTTCCCGTGTGGTAGTTGCCGGTGCCCAGGTGGGCGTAGCGGCGAAGCTCTCCCCCCTCCTCGCGAATCACGAGCGCCGCCTTCACGTGGGTCTTCAGGCGCTCGACGCCGTAGGCGACGTGGACCCCCTCGTTCTCGAGGAACTGCCCCCAGGCGATGTTCGGGGCCTCGTCGAATCGCGCGGTGATCTCGACGAGCACGGCCACCTGCTTGCCCCGCCGCGCCGCCTCCGCGAGTGCGCGCACGATCGGGGAGTCCTTGCTCGTGCGGTAGATCGTGAGCTTGATCGCGAGCACGTCGGGATCGACCGCCGCCGACTCCAGGAAACGCAGCACGGAGGAGTCGAAGCTCTGGTAAGGGTGGTGGAGGAACACGTCTCCGCGGCGGATCTCGTCGAAGAACGCCTCCGGGCTCGCCGTCGCGAGCTCCGCGAGCCGCGGGTGCGCGACGGGACGGTGGGGCGGCAGGTGCAGGTCCGGGCGGTCCGACACGTCGAGTTGGAGGAGGTCGCTCAATCCCAGGAAGTGGCGCTGCACGAAGACGTCCTGGGGCCCGACCCGCAGCTGGGCGCAGAGCCAGTCGGCGAGCGCCTGCGGCATGCCGGGCTCGACCTGCAGCCGGACCACCCCCGCGAACTTCCTCGCCTTGAGATCGTCGGCGACCAGGCGGACGATGCGGCCGGGCTCGAGCAGGTCGTCGTCCAGGCCGACGTCGGCCCGACCGTCGCGCTCGCCCTCCGCTCCACGCGTCACGCGGAACAGGTGGACGCTCTCGGGGGGGTGCGACGGGAACACGAGGTCCAGGTTCGCCGCGATCACCTGCTCCAAGGGAACGAAACCCGCGCGGGGGAGAGGGATGAAGCGCGGTCGGTTGTTCGGCACCTTGACCCGAACGAACCGGGTGCGTGCGGTGCCCGGCTCCGGCAGCTGCACGGCGAGGTTGAGCCCGAGGTTGCTGATGAACGGAAAGGGGTGCTCGGCGTCGACCGCGAGCGGCGTCAGGATCGGCATCACCGACGCGACGAAGTATCGGCGCACGTGCTCGCGCGCCGAAGCGTCGAGCGCGTCGTGATCGTACAGCGGGATTCCGGCGTCCTCGAGCGCGGGACGCAACTCGTCGAGCACGCGCAGATCGAGCGTGGCGGTCTGGCGGAGGATCTCGTCGCGGCATGCCGCCAGCTCCTCCTCGGGGGTCCTGCCGTCGAGCGACCGGCGCCGCGAGCCCTTCTGCACGAGCTTCTTGAGGCCGCTGACGCGCTTCATGAAGAACTCGTCGTGGAGCATCCCCATGATCCCCGCGAACTTGACCCTCTCCAGCAGAGGCAGCTCGGGGTCTTCGACGAGCGCGAGCACGCGCGCGGCGAAAGCCAGCCAGCTCAACTCTCGATTGAAGTACGCTTCGGGCTGGTCGGGACCGATGCCGACCGGCGGCGCGTCCATCGCGGCTCTCCCTTGGCCCGTGGGCGGTTCGAAACACCTCGTGCCGAGGAGGATCCTGACGAATCGGTGTCGCGGGCGCCATGACGGAGGACAAGCTCTCCCAAGCGGTCGGACGGGCCCTGGAGGCCCGTCGCCTCGTCCTCGAGGGGTCGAGGGACGCCGCGGTGCGGCTGTTCGACGGTTTCCGCGAGGGCTGGCCCGGCCTCGTCGTCGATCTGTACGCACGGACGCTGGTCCTGTACGACCGCGATGCGTCCGAGGAACGGGCCGGCCGCGTGGCGGCGCTCGTCGCATCCCGGGTTCCCGGCGTGAGGGCGGCGATCCGCAAGGCCCGCCACGGCCGGGACCCCGCGGAGCGGAACGGGCTCCCGATCCCCGGGTTCGATGGGGCCCCCGACCGCGAGGTCGTCGAGCACGGCGTCCGGTACGCGATCGAGCTGACCCTCAACCGGGACGCGAGCTTCTACCTCGACACCCGCGAGCTGCGCCGGCTGCTGAAGGCGGAACTCGCCGGGGCGCGGGTGCTCAACGCCTTCGCCTACACCGGAAGCCTCGGGGTCGCCGCGCGCGCCGCTCCCGCCGCCGAGGTGATCCACCTCGACCGCACGCGCCGCTTTCTCGAGGTGGCGCGGGCGTCGTACGCCCTGAACGGCTTCGAGGTCCGCCGGCGCGATTTCCGGGCGCGCGACTTCTTCGTGGAGGCCGCCTCGCTCCGGCGCGAAGGGGCGCTGTTCGACGCCGTGATCGTCGACCCGCCGTTCTTCTCGACCGACGCGCGCGGGACCGTCGATCTCGAGCGGGGGATGGAGCGGCTGCTCAACAAGGTCCGGCCGCTCGTCGCCGACGGCGGCCGGATCTTCGCGGTGAACAACGGCCTGTTCGTCCCCGGCGCCGCGTACCTCGCCGCCCTCGAGGGAATCGGGCGCGACGGGTACGTGACCCTCGAGTCGATCGTGCCGGTTCCCGACGACGTCCTCGGCCCCGCGCGGTCCGGCCCGGTCCCGTACCCCGCCGATCCCGCGCCCTTCGCGCACCCGACGAAGATCGCGGTCCTCCGCGTCCGGCGGAAGGACGCGCGGGGGGCGGGACGGACGTAGACTCCGGCCCCGGGGTCGCGTTCCCGGCGGGCAAGGCGATGCTCGATCGGGCGGCGAGGTCGGGCCCTCCCAATCCAATCCGGCGAAACGCGGTATATAACAAGGCTCTCGAGGAGCCCCCCGTGAGTCGTTCCCGATCTTCCGCGGCGTCCGCCGCCCGCGATGCCGCACCCGCCCGCGCCGCGCGCGTGGACGGAGTGACCCTCCTCTACGGGGCCGGGATCCTCTTCGGCGCCATGCTGCTGTTCCTCGTCCAGCCGATGGCGGCGAAGATGCTCCTCCCTTCGCTCGGGGGTAGCCCCGCCGTGTGGAACACGGCAATGGTCTTCTTCCAGGTCGCGTTGCTCGCGGGGTACGCCTACGCGCACCTGCTCGCGCGGCGGCTCTCGTGGGGCACCCAGGTCGCGGTGCACGCCGTCGTCCTCCTCGCGCCGCTCGCCTTCCTCCCCATGCGGATCGGCCAGACTCCCCCCGCGGACGGCGCCTCGCCGGCGTTCTGGGTGCTCGGGGCGCTGACGCTCTCGATCGGCGCCCCGTTCGTGGTGGTGTCGACGACCGGCCCGCTCCTCCAGCGCTGGTACGCGGCGAGCGGATCGGCCCGCTCTGAGGATCCGTATTTCCTGTACGCGGCGAGCAATCTCGGGAGTCTCGGGTCGCTTCTCGCGTATCCGCTGTTCCTCGAGCCTCGCCTGGCGGTCGCGACCGGCGGCTGGGCGAGCCAGACCGGGCTGTGGGCGATCGGCTACGTCGTCTACGTCGTCCTGGTGGGGGCGTGCGGCGCGGTGTTGTGGCGGGCGCGCCGCGGCGAAGCGCCGGCGGTCCCCGCGCCCGTCGCGGGGGTCACGGCCCGGGAGGACCTCAAGACGAGGGCGACGTGGGTCGGGCTCGCGTTCATCCCCTCGAGCCTCATGCTCGGGACGACCCTCACGCTCTCCACCGACGTCGCCGCGGTGCCGCTGCTGTGGGTGCTGCCCCTTGCCGTCTACCTCGCGACGTTCGTCGTCGCGTTCTCGTCGTGGGGCCCCGCGGCCACGCAGGCGTCGCGGTGGGCGCTCCCGCCGCTCGTGCTCGTGCTCGTCTGGACGATGTGGACCACGGCCCGCCCCGATCCGACCGTCGGGGTCCCGCTGTTCCTCGGGGTGCTCGCGGCCGCCGGGCTCGCCGTCCACGGTCGCCTGGCCGCGATGCGGCCGCCGGTCGAGCGGCTCACGGGGTATTACCTGTGGATCTCGGTCGGCGGCGCGCTCGGCGGGATCTTCTGCGCCCTGGTGGCGCCGATGATCTTCACCTCGGTCGTCGAGTACCCGATCGCCCTGGGGGCCGCCTGCCTCGCGCTTCCCGGCGCCGCGGCGCGCGGGCGCGGCGTCGAGCGCCGCGCCCGCGTGATCGACCTCGTGGCTCCGGCGCTCCTCGCGATCGCGCTGGCGTTCGCGATCCTGCCGTTCCTGAAGGAGATCACCGGGGACCTGGTCTCGCACATGCGCAACGTGGCCCTGTTCGCGATCCTCGCGGCGGCGGCGTTCGTGCTGCGCCCGGTGCGGTTCGGGCTCGCCGTGTTCGTGTTGGTCTTCATCGGGCAGACCTGGCGCACGAGCGTGGGCGACATCGAATATTCGGCCCGGACGTTCTTCGGCGTGATGCGCATCACGAAGGTGAACGGCATCGACTTCGAGGTGAAGAGCGGACCCGAGGCGGGACTCAAGGCGAACATCCCGTTCCACACGCTCTACCACGGCACGACGCTGCACGGCGCACAGCTCATGCACCCGCAGCTGCGTTACCGCGCGACGACCTACTTCCACGTCAAGGGGCCGCTCGGGCACGTGTTCCGCACGTACCGCCGGCAGTCCATCCTCGACGAGGTCGTGGTGGTGGGCCTTGGAGTCGGCTCGATCGGGGCGTACGCCGAGCGCGGCCAGCGCTTCCGGTTCTACGACATCGACCCGGAAGTGATCACGATCGCGCGGAACCCCGAGTGGTTCACCTACCTGCGCGACGCGGAGGCGCGCGGCGCGAAGATCGAGACGGCCGCGGGGGACGGTCGCAAGCTCCTCGAGCGGGAGCCCGACGGCAGCATCGGCCTGTTGATCATGGACGCCTTCAGCTCCGACGCTCCGCCGCTGCATCTCATGACGCGGGAGGCGATGGACGTCTACTTCCGCAAGCTCCGCCCGGACGGCGTGCTCGCGGTGAACGTCAGCGTGGAGCACTTCGACTTCGTGCCCGTCCTGGCGGAGATCGCGGCGGCGACCGGGCGCACCGGGCTGTTCTGGTTCGACCTCGCCCAGCTCTCCGAGCAGGACCGCGTGGACGGAAGGTCCTCCGCGCGCTGGGTCGTGCTGGCCGAAAAGCCGGCGGTGCTCACCCCCCTGATGCTCGGCGGCGGCGGCTGGCAGCCCCTCGAGGGGTTCCGCGAGCCCGCGCGTTCGCGCGAGCTTCTCTGGACCGACGACTTCGCCAGCCCGCTCTCGATCCTCCGCCGCGGGTAGGAAACCGGGACCGTCGCCCGCGTCCGCTAGTCGGCGAGGGTGCTCAGGTCGCCGGGATCCTCGCCGAGGGCCTTGGCCTTGAGGTACCGCCGGACGATCTTCCCCGAGCGGGTCTTGGGAAGCGCTTGGATGACCTCGATCTCGCTCGGTTGCGCGATCGGCCCGAGATCCTCGCGCACGTGGTCCTTGATCGAGGCGCGGACGCCGGTCCCGAGCTTCACGCCGGGGCGGAGCACGACGTACGCCTTGATCCGTTCTCCCTTGAGCTCGTCGGGCAGACCGATGACCGCGCTTTCCGCGACCGCGGGATGCCGGAGCAGCGACGACTCCACGTCGGCGGTCGAGATGCGGTGCCCTGCGACGTTCATGACGTCGTCGGCGCGGCCCAGCACCGCGAAGTAGCCGTCCGCGTCGCGCACCGCGACGTCCCCCGCGCTGTAGCAGCCGGGGATCTGCTTCCAGTACTCCGCGTAGCGGTCGGGGTCGTTCCAGACCGTGCGCATCATGTAAGGGAGCGGGTCGCGGATCACGAGCAGGCCGCCGCTTCCCGCGGGCACGGGGGCGCCCTCTTTCGAGACGACCTCGGCCCGCACCCCGGGCATCGCCTTGCCGACCTTCCCCAGGCGCGCCTCGTAGGTGGGGAGCGTCCCCAGCACCGGTCCGGCGATCTCGGTCTGCCACCAGTTGTCGACGACCATGCCCCCCGACTGCGACACGAGGTGCTTCTGCGCCCAGCGGTGCGCCTCGGGGTTCAGCGGCTCCCCCGCGCAGGCGATCAGCCGCAGGCGCGAGAGGTCGAACTTCGCGGGGACGTCGCCGCCGTGGCTCATCCACATGCGCAGCGCCGTGGGGGCGGTGAACATCACGTTCACGCCGAACCGCTCGACCAGCTCCCAGGTCACCTCGGGGGTGGGGTAGTCGGGGACGCCCTCGCGGCAGAGGATCGTCGCGCCGACGGACAGCGGCCCGTAGACGATGAAGGAGTGGCCGACGATCCAGCCGATGTCCGAGGTGCTCCAGTAGATGTCGCGCTCGCCGATCTGGTAGAAGGCCCGGCTGAGGTAGGTCACCCCGACCATGTATCCGCCGGTGGCGTGCACGACCCCTTTGGGCTTCCCGGTCGTCCCCGACGTGTAGAGGATGAACAGCGGGTGCTCGGCGTCCACCATCGCCGGCTCGCAATGGATCGCGCGCGGCTGCTGCACGTCGTAGTAATCGTGTTCGCGCTCGCTGTCGAACTTGAACGGCGGGTCGCCGGGGCGCGAGCCGCGGCGGTGCACGATGACGTGCTCGACGTCGATCAGGTCGCGGACGGCGTCGTCCACGATCCGTTTCAGGTCGATCGCCTTCCCGCGGCGGTAGGTGTAGTCGGAGCAGACGACGACCTTCGCCCCCGCGTCGACGATGCGGGAGCGAAGCGCCTCCTTCCCCATTCCGGCGTAGACGACCGAGTGGATCGCGCCGATGCGCGCGCACGCGAGCATCGTGACGATCCCCTCGGGCACGAGCGGCATGTAGACGATCACGCGATCGCCCATGCCGACGCCGAGATCCTTGAGGGCGTTCGCGAAGCGGTTCACCTCACGGTAGAGCCGGGCGTAGGTGTAGGCGTGCTCCTCCCCGTTCTCACCGACCCAGAGGATCGCCGCCTTGTTGCGGCGCTCGCTGTGCGCGTGCCGGTCGATGCAGTTGACGGTCGCGTTGAGCTTGCCGCCGACGAACCATTCGTGTTTCGGCGCGTCCCAGCGCAGCACTTCCTTCCACGGCTCGGCCCACTCCAGCAGGGCCGCCTTCCGCGCCCAGAAGACGCGAAGGTCCCCCGCGGCGAGCGCGCGCTCGGCGTCGTAGTCGATCGCCGCGCCCTTCAGGAGGGACTCCGGAGGCTGGATCGTCTCGCCGCCTTTCGCGAGGGCGTCGATCGTCGCGCGCTGGGAGCCGGTGAGGTCGAGCCGGACGTCGTCTTGCGTTTCGGCCATGGCGGGCCCTCCTCGAGACGGCGGGGGGCCGCGAGTCTGCACCAGAACCGCGCGCGCGGGATTAACGCGAGTCAAGTCCCCCTGCTCGGCGCCACGCCTCGCGCCGCTCCCGCGCGGCGGCCAGCGTGGGGCGTCCGCGACGGTCCATCGAGCGAATAAAAGACGAAATACGGCCAATTCGGCGCATAAAGGCTGCCCAATCGGCGCAGGAAACAAGAGCCTAGGCTTGGGGCTGGATTCGAAAAAACCCATTTATTTCAACACATGCTACGTACTTCCCCCCACGGCCCAGAACTTGCCCTATTGCTACGCTCGTCCCGAACGAAACCTGCCGGCATCTTGAGTGTTCCGGTAGGGGAAGAACACAAGACCCGCAAGACGGGCGATTCGAGAAGGAGAGACCCCCCATGAAGAAGACGATCCTGGCGATGGTGGCGGCGGCGGCAGTGGCCGTCCCGGCGACGGCCGCCGACGAGACCCTGATCTTCCGCGGCAACGTCGCGTTCATCACGCCGACTGCCGACTCGACGATCGACGACATCAAGTTCGAAGCCGACTCGGCGGTCGGGCTGGACGCGTCCTTCGAATACAAGTTCGCGAAGGCGTGGGGCGTCGAGGCAGCCGTCCTTTACGCCAAGCACGACGTCAAGGCCGACGGCTCCAAGTTCGCCGAAATCGATCAGACCCCCCTCCTCATCAGCGCCAACTACCACTTCCCCACCGCCGGGAACGCCGACTGGTACGTCGGACCGACCGTCGGCTACACCTTCTGGGGCGACGTCGACGTCGATAACCCCGCCGCCGTGGACCCGAGCACCGACGGGGAGTTCACCTACGGCGTGAACGCCGGTGTGGACGTCCCGATCAAGGGCAGCTGGGCCTTCACCGGAGGTCTGCGCTACCTCTTCAGCAAGGCCAACGGCGACGGCGTCGGCGACGTCGACGTGAACCCGCTGGTCCTGCGCGCGGGCGTCGCCTACCGCTTCTAAGGTCCGCCGTCCCGAACCGACCGAAGGGCCCGCTCCGGCGGGCCCTTCGTGTTTTTGCCCGCGATTCATGGAAAAAACCCCACTCGTCGGATAGAGTTCGCGCTCGGACTGAATCCGGGGCCGAGCAGCCCCGCCGTCCGTCCTGAGGCGGGCGTGGTCGCACCGAAAGTGGAGGGAACAGCGATGCGGTTGAATCTGCGGAAGGCCGCCCTTGCCGCCGTGGCGGGGCTCGTCGCGTGTGCGCCGGCGCTCGCGGCGGACACGGGTCCGGAAACCGATCTGAGCCTGCTGCTCGGCGCGGGGGTCGGCGACAACAAGCTCGTCGGAGACGACAACGACTCCGACTTGCGCCCGCTGCTCGGGCTTCGATTGGGTCACGGCATCAGTGACTCGCTCGGAGCCTTCGCCGATCTCACGGCGCTCAAGTACAACGGCGACGATGCGCTCTTCGGCGACGTCACCGAGGTCGCCGGTCGTGCCGGCATCCAGTGGTTCATGTTCGGCCAGAAGTGGCGGACGTTCCTCTCGCCCGGCCTCGGTTTCGCGGTGTTCAACCCCTCCGGCTCGGGGAACGCATTGCGCCCGTTCGCGTCCCTGGGCTTCGGCCAGCGCCGCGCTTACGGCGACAACGGCGTGTTCTCCTGGGAGCTGCGTGCCGACCAGACCTTCTGGGACTCGGGACTCAACGAGGAGAACTTCCTCAACTACAAGGCCCTCGTCGGCCTCGGCTGGGGCGTGGGTGGTCCGCCGAAGGACACCGACGGCGACGGCGTTCCCGACAAGAAGGACAAGTGCCCCGACACGCCGCGCGGCGCGATCGTGGACGAAAAGGGCTGCCCGAAGGATTCGGACGGGGACGGCGTCCTCGACGGACTCGACCAGTGCCCGGGCACCCCGGCCGGCGTTCCGGTCGACGAGAAGGGCTGCACCAAGGACACCGACGGCGACGGCGTGCACGACGGCATCGACAAGTGCCCGAACACGCCCAAGGGCGCCAAGGTCGACGCCAACGGCTGCCCGATGGACACCGACGGCGACGGCGTCTACGACGGCATCGACCAGTGCCCCGGCACCACCAAGGGCTGCAAGGTCGACGCGAAGGGCTGCCCGATCGACAGCGATCGCGACGGCGTGTGCGACGGTCTCGACCAGTGTCCCGGCACCGAGGCCGGCCTGAAGGTCGACGAGAAGGGTTGCCCGCCGCCTCCGGCGCCGAAGGTTGCGCCGATCTTCACCCCCGAGCAGCGCGAGTTCATTCTCGAGGGGATCACCTTCGCGAACGACAGCGCCACGATCACCACCGAGTCGACCTTCGTCCTCGACAAGGTCGTCCTCGCGCTGCAGGCCTATCCCGAGGCGACGTTCGAGATCCGTGGCCACACGGACTCGAAGGGCTCGGACGCCTACAACCTCAAGCTCTCCGATCGTCGCGCGAAGGCCGTGCAGGACTACTTCCTGTCGAAGGGGATCGCGGCTTCCCGGATGACGGCGAAGGGCTACGGCGAGAAGGAACCGATCGCCGACAACAAGACCGAAGAGGGCCGGGCGAAGAACCGCCGCGTCGCCCTGCGTCGCACGGACCAGTAGGTCCGCTCACTCATCGACCGGAGGAAGCGGGGGCCGCGGGGCCCCCGCTTTTTTTGGGGACAGCAACCTATTTCGCAACTGGGGACAGTCACCCGATCCCCCCAGCGCCGTAAAGGCGAGGTTTTCGGGGATGGGTGAATCGGGTGGCTGTCCCCAGTTGCGAAATAGGTTGCTGTCCCCATTAAACGACGCCGGCGGCCAGAAGCACGGCGATCAGCACGAGCATCGCGGCGACGGTGCGCTTCACGGCGCGCAGGGTCACCTTGTGCATCAGCCGCGTGCCGGCGAAGGCGCCGGCGAAGGCGGCGGCGGTCGCCGCCGCGACGAGCCCGAGGTTCTCGCGCACCCCCGACGCGCTGAAATGCCCGGCGTAGACCGACAGGCGCGTGAGATCGACGAGGCAGGCGACCGAGATCCCCGTCGCGAGGAACGCCTCCTTCGAGAGGCCGGCCCGGACGAGGAACGCCGCGCGCAGCGCCCCCTGGTGCCCCGACAACCCGCCGAAGAACCCGCTCAGCAACCCTCCGACAGGAAGCCAGCGCGTCGGGAACTCCAGGCGGTCGGCCGCCGGCGAGATCTCGAGGAGTGCGAAGGCGACCATCAGCGCCGCCATCGCGAGGTTGATCGGCTCGATCGCGAAGCTGCGCGGGCCCCAGGACCACGTCGCGACGGGAGCGAGCGACGAGAGCCCGACGAGCGCCGCCGCCCCCGCGAAGGACGCGACGATGGCGGGGATCCCGAAGCGCAGCACGACCCCGCGATCGGCGCGGCGGCCGAGGAGCGCCAGCTTGAACAGGTTGTTGAGGAGGTGGACGACCGCCGTCATGGCGACCGCCAGGTCGGCCGGGAAGAACAACGCGAACGCCGGCAGCAGGATCGTCCCCAGCCCGAATCCGGAGAACAACGTGAGCGCCGAGGCGCCGAGGGCCACGAGCGGAACGAGCAGGAGCTCCATGGCGCGGTAGACTGCGCGATCCGGGAGGGAATCGCCATGGCCCTGACGTGGATCCACGAGGACAACCCGAGCTGGGACGCCGGCAAGGACCGCATCCTCGGCGGCGCCCCCGCGGGGGTGTTCGACCTTTCGCATCTGCGCCAGGGGAGCCTCGCCCCGGGCGAGTGGTTCCGCGTCGAGGACGGCGGCGCGATCGTCGGATACGGCTGGATGGACTGCACCTGGGGGGATGCGGAGGTCCTCCTGGCGGTCGACCCGTCCGCGCGGTCGAGGGGGGTCGGGGCGTTCATCCTCGACGGCCTCGAGAAGGAAGCCGCCTCGCGCGGCCTGAACTACCTCTACAACGCCGTGCGCCCCACGCACCCGGACGGGGAGCACGTGACGCGCTGGCTCGTCTCGCACGGATTCGCGCCGTCGGGGGACGGCCTGCTCAAACGCCGCGTGCACCGCTGAGGCTCCGTCCACGCGCTGGCGCGAAACCGCCCGCATCGACGTAATCGAGAGCATGGGCGATCGCGCGTTCCGAACGAAGCTCCTACTCGCCTTCGCGGCGGTTTACCTCATCTGGGGATCGACCTACCTCGCCATCCGCTACGCGGTCGAGACGCTTCCGCCGTTCGGCATGGCGTCGGCGCGGTTTCTCCTCGCGGGGTCGATCCTCTTCGCCGCGGCTCGCCTTCGGGGCGCCGGCTCCCCGACGCCGCGCATGTGGCGCGACGCGACGATCGTCGGGTCGCTGCTGCTTCTCGGTGGGAACGGCCTCGTCACCTGGGCCGAGCAGAGGGTTCCCTCGGGGATCGCGGCGCTGATCGTCGCCTGCGTGCCCCTCTTCATGGTCGCCCTCCAGCGCCGCGTCCCCGGAGTCCGCGAGGGGGCGGGCCTGGCCGGAGGACTGATCGGGATCGTGCTGCTGGTCGGTCGACCCGGGAGCGACGGCGCCGTCGATCTCCTCGGCGCGGGAGCGCTCGTCCTCGCGTCGCTGTCGTGGGCGGTCGGGTCTCTGTTCTCGCGCCGGGCGGTCCTCCCCGAGTCGGGGCTCCTCGCGACGGGGATGGAGATGCTCGGCGGCGGCGCCGCGCTCGCGATCGTGTCGCTGCTGCGCGGCGAGCCGGCGTCGTTCGACGCGGCGCGCGTGACCGCCTCGTCCTGTCTGGCGCTCGCCTACCTCGTGACCTTCGGGGCGATCGTCGGGTACAGCGCGTACATGTGGCTTCTCTCCGCGACGACCCCCGCGCGGGCCGCGACGTACGCCTACGTCAACCCCGTCGTCGCCGTGTTCCTCGGCTGGGCGATCGCCGGGGAGCCCCTGACCGGACGCACCGTCGCGGCGGCGGCCGTGATCGTCGTTTCGGTGGCCCTGATCGTGAGCGCCCCTTCGCGCGGCCGCTAGAATGCCGCGATCGGAGGTCGCTCACGCATGCGTCGACTCGCCGCGCTCGTCCTCGTCCTCGGCACGTCCGCTCCCGCGCTCGCGCAGGCGGATGCCTCCAAACGCAGGCTGCTGGCGGGAGCGGGGGCCGTCGCGACCACCGGCGCGGCGGCCGATTCCGCGCCGAAGGAGGAGGCGGCGCCGGGGTTTCTCCCGCTTCCAAGCAAGCTGATCGCGGAGGCCGGCGGCACGAGCGGCGCGGAGGTCGCGGGCCCCGATACGCCGCGCGGCGCGGTCGTCGCGTACCTGCGCGCGTCGCGGGCCCGGAGCTGGGCGGAGGCCGCGCACTACCTCGACCTCGCGGACGTTCCCGAGGCGGAGCGGGCCGCCGCGGGTCCCATGCTCGCGCGCCGGCTGAAGATCGTCCTCGACCAGAAGTTGTGGATCGACACGAGCTCCCTGTCGCCGCTGCCCGGCGGCGAGCCCGAGGACGGACTTCCGGACGAAGTCGACCGGGTGGGCGCCATCGAGGCGGATGGGACCTCCTACGAGATCAACCTCTGGAAGCGCGAGCCGGAGCCGGGGAAGTTCGTCTGGCAGTTCACGCCCGGAACCCTCAGGCGCCTCGAGCCCCTGTACGAGGCTTACGGCTGGGGGGCGCTGGGCGACCGGATCCCGGACTGGCTGACGGGGACCCGGGTCGGCAACGTCGCGGCGTGGCAGTGGATCGGCCTCGTCCTCCTCGCCGCGATCGCCTACGGCCTCTCGTTCTCGGTCAACTGGACCTTCTACCGCGTCCTTCGATTCATCACGCGGCGCACCCATACGACCCTCGACGACGTCGTCATCGACGCGGCCTACCGACCCGTGCGCGGAATGATGGCGCTGCTGCTGTTCATCGTGGGGTCGGTGGTGCTGCACCTGTCGATCCCGGCGCGGCAGGGGGTGATGCGCCTCGCGGGGCTGATCTGGATCGCGCTCGTGGCGTGGGCGCTCGTCCGCCTGGTCGACGGATTGCTCCACACGATCACCCGACGGATGGTCGAGCAGGGGAGATCGGAGTCCCTCGCGACCCTGGCGGTCATGCGCCGCACCCTCAAGGCGCTCGTGATCTTCCTCGCCGTCCTGGCCGCGCTGCAGAACTGGGGCGTGAACGTCAGCTCGCTGCTGGCCGGGCTCGGGATCGTCGGCATCGCGGTGTCGCTCGCCGCCCAGAAGACGATCGAGAACGTCTTCGGCGGGATCGTGCTCTCGGCCGACCAGCCGGTCCGGGTCGGCGACTTCTGCCGCTTCGGCGACAAGGAGGGGACGATCGAGGACATCGGCCTGCGCTCCACGCGGGTGCGCACCCTCGACCGCACGGTGATCTCGGTTCCGAACGCGGAGTTCTCGACCGTCCAGATCGAGAACTTCAACGTGCGCGACAAGATCCGCCTGCGCACGGTGCTGAACCTGCGTTACGAGACGACGCCGGACCAGCTGCGTTTCCTGCTCACGAATCTGCGCGAGTTGCTTCTCGCGCACCCGAAGGTCGACCCGGAGGGGCTGCGCGTGCGTTTCATCGCCTTCGGCGCCGCCTCGCTGGACGTCGAGGTCCTCGCGTACGTCCAGTCGCGCGACTTCAACGAGTTCGCGGCGATCCGCGAGGACATCCTCCTGCGGGTGATGGACCTCGTCGGCGCCGCCGGGACCGGCTTCGCCTTCCCGTCGCAGACCCTGTACCTGCGGCGCGACGCCGGCAACGACGAGGAGGCGAGGACGCGGGCGGAATCGCAGGTCCGCGACTGGCGCTCCCGCGGGACGCTCCCCTTCCCGGAGATCCCGCCCGAGCGCGCGACCGAGCTTCGCGGCACCCTCGACTACCCGCCCAGGGGGTCCGGCGAAGCCCCGCCCCCGAAACCCGTCGAGGAAGGGTAGATCCCTACGGGCAGGCCGCCTCCCGCGGGGCGCCCCCCGAGGTCGCGCCGAGCGAGCCCGCGCCGCCGCAGCCCGCGTCGCGCCCGCGGACGAGGTAGCCGAATCCGGCCCCGTCGAGCGGAATGGCGGCGTCGTCCCACGGCGCGCCCGCGAGCCCCGAGGCCACGCACCCGCCGTACCCGGAGGGGATCGAGGCGAGATCGCCGCGCACCACCTCGTAGCTGTCCGAGCGCGCCGCCCCGGGCCACGACAACCGGGTCATGCCGGCATTGGGCTCGAGCGTGAGCGCCGCGACCTCCTCCGGCGTCCCCTGCGTCGCGTCGAAGGCGGCGCAGTCGGAGGCGTCGTCGAGCAGGTCGTCGTCGTCGTCGCCGTCGCAGGCGTCCCCCGCGCCGTCGACGTCGAAATCGAGCTGCCCCGCGTTCGCGATCGCCACGCAGTTGTCGTTGCGGTCGGGCACCCCGTCCACGTCGGCGTCGGCGAGAGGGATCTGCGTCTCGCCGTTCTTCAGGATCCAGTCGTCCTGGTCGAAGATCACGTTCGTCACGGGAACGCCGGTCGTGAGCACGAAATCCTGGTCGGCGGCGTCGTTCCACACCGTGCGGACGTCGTTCCCCGCGCCGGTGACGAGCGTGAGCCGCACGGGCATCGTGAAGGTCCCGGCGTTGGTCTGGATCTGCCGGATCCGCACGTAGGTCCGGAAGACCCCGCCTCCCGCGTCGGCGTTCTTGAAGCCGAATTCATAGACGGGCGAGTTTCCGTTGTAGACCCACTCCTGGAAGAAGAAGTCGAGGCCCGCCCCGTGCCGCGCCTCCATCGTCGCCTGGAACTGCGCGGTCGTCCCCGTGCCGTCCCGCCGCTGCTGATACCAGTCGCGCAGCCCGAGGAAGAACGGACCGTCCCCCATGACCCCGCGCAGCATGTGAAGGACCCAGCCCCCCTTGTCGTAGACCGTCGAGCCGAACAGGTCGACCGGGTCGTAGACGGTCCCCGCGAAGTTCGACGAGTAGAGGGAATTCATGTAGCTGCGGTACTGCGACGCCCCGCCGAGGTGCTCGGCCCACAGCGCCTCGGAGAAGGTCGCGAACCCTTCGTTGAGCCAGACCTCCGGCCACGTGTGCGGGCTGATGGAGTCTCCCCACCATTGGTGCGCGAGCTCGTGCGCGATGATGTAGTCGTAATTGTGCCCGCCGTTGATGAGCGAGTACCCGTAGGAGGTGTTGGTGGTGTGCTCCATCCCCCCCGAGAAGGGGAAGGCGCTCATCCCGTACTTGTCCTCGAGGAACGGGTACTCGCCGAACTTCTGCGCGTAATACTCGATCATCGGGACGGTGGGCGTGAACGAAACCTGCGCGTCGGCGAGGTCCTCCGGATACACGTAGTACTCGACCGGCATCGTGGTGACGCCGTCGAGCGCCGTGTAGGTGTGCGAGAAGCTCGCGTAGTCGGTTCCGGCGATCGACACGAGGTAGGTCGTCAGCGGCCGCGTGGGCTTCCATTGGTACTGCGTCCGCCGGCCCCTCTTGACCGTCCCGATGAGCTTCCCGTTCCCGGTCGCGGTCCAGCCCTCTCCGACCGTCCACCACTCCTCGACCGTCGCCTTGTCGTCCGGCCGGTCCTTGCACGGCCACCACGTCCGCGCGCCCTCCGGCTCCGAGAGCGACCAGACCGCGGCTCCTCCGCCGAAGCCCCCGCGGTTCCAGCCGAACGATCCGAAACCCACCGACTGCGGGGTCCCCGAGTAGGCGATCGTGAGATCGGCCTGCTCGTCCAGGGCGAGCGGCGTGTTGAGCGTGATCGTGAGGAGGTTGTTCTGGTGGGTGTGCGCGAGGTTGGTCCCGCCCCGCTTCACGCTCGACACCGACATGTTGTCGTAGAGGTCGAAGGGGACCGTCGTGAGCGACGGGACGAGGCTCTTCACCGTCGCGGTGACCGTTCCGCTCACGTTGCGGCTCGACAGGGTGAACTCGAGGTCGAGAAAGTAGTGGAGGACGTCGAAGTCCTCCTGGGCCTCCCACGCCTCCGCGGCGGCCCGGGTCTTCGGGCCGAGCGGCGGGATATAGGACTTGTGGTTCTTGCGGAACTCCGCCCGTTCCTCCGGGGAGGGGATGATCAGCGGTTCGGCGGCGGAAACGAAGAGAGATGAGAAGCAGGCGAGCAGGAGCAGGGCACACGAACGGCGCATGAAGTCCCCCCGAAGTGGAAAACCGGCGGATATATACGCCAAACGGTCCGAACAAAAATCGTGTCCCGCTATATTGACAGTCATCGATATAAGTCGTATCCTCCCCGGCGTCATGGTCAAACGCGCCCTCAAGGTCCTGAACCCCCTCGCCGGCTGCTGCCCCCCCGGCGTTCCCCCCGGGGAAGTCCCCGCGGTCGCCGACTGGGTGCCGGTCCTCAAGGC
>DASVAW010000055.1 GCA_036376135.1 Candidatus Polarisedimenticolaceae bacterium
CACGAACTTCGTCGGGCGGCTGAACAACAAGGACCTCAAGACCCTCGCCGGCGACAAGGGGGTCCCCGAGATCATTCGCAAGATGGCCAAGCGGACGTTCGACCTGCGCACCCAGCAGTCGGCGCCCTCGTTCAAGAAGAAATGAGCTTCACGGAGCCCCGATGCGCCTGCTGAGCGAAGTCCGGAACCTCATGGGGAGCTACCACGTGAAGTCCGGCATCTACCACTTCTACCGCAACGAGTTCAAACAGGCGGTGGACTTCTTCCGCAAGGCGCTCAAGGACGAGCCGAATCTCGCCGACTACGACCGGCGGACCGCGCGTTATTACCTGACGCAGACCTTCGTGCACTCCGCGGAGCGCATGGTGGTGAAGGGAGACCTCGAGGCCGCGGCCCGCGACTACCAGCGCGCCGCCGAGGTCAGCCCCGACTTCCCGGACATCCGATTCCGCCTCGGCCGCACCCTCGAGCAGCTCGACCGGCTCGACGAGGCGATCGAGGAGTACCGGCGCGCGATCCTCTCCAACGAGGAATACGACCACGCGCACACGGCGCTCGCCTTCTGCCTGCTGCGCGCCGGCCGGGACGACGAGGCGGCCGAGGCGTTCCAGCGCGTGCTGGACCTGCGCGTGGAGTCGCTGCGGGCCCCCTACGAGCGCGGGTTGCAGCGCTTGCGCGAGGGCATGAACGCGGAGGCCGAGGACTTCTTCCGCGAGGCGTTCCTGTCGGCCCCGTACAAGTTCGAGGACCACTACGCCGCGGCGCTGGGCCTGCTGAAGGCCGAGCAGTGGGAAAAGGCGCTCGACGAGCTCGACCGGGCGATCGCCCTGAACCCCAAATACGGCGACCTCCACAACTACCGTGGGGTCGCGCTTTGCGAGCTTTCCCGCCTCGACGAGGCGATCGCCGCATTCCGTCGCTCGATTGCATTGAATCCGGACTACCTCTCGGCGAAACTGAACCTCGCGTTCGCGCACCTGCGCGCGGCGCAATACAAGGAGGCGGAGACCCAGCTCGAGCTCGTGCTCGAGCAGGACCCGACCGTGACGGTGGCTTCCGTGAAGCTCGAGGAACTCCGCACCGGCCGCGCGAGCGAAGCGCGGCGCCAGCCTCCGCGGGGAGGGGCGCGATGAACGTCCGCGCCTTCGGGCTCACCGACGTCGGCCGCCGTCGCGAGGGGAACGAGGACGAGTTCCGGTTCGATCCGGGCCTCGGGTTCTTCGCCGTGGCCGACGGCATGGGCGGACACGCCGCGGGCGAGGTGGCCGCCCGTCTCGCCGTCGAGACGATGCTCGACGCGGTCCGGCGGCGCGCCGGCGACGGCTCGCTCCCCGATCCCCTCGTCGCGTCGACCTCGCTTCGCGAGGCGATCGACGAAGCCAACCGGCGGATCTGCGAGTCGATCTCCGCTCACGAGGAACAACGCGGAATGGGAACGACCGTGGCCGCCGTCCTCGCGGCGGGCGATCGCGCGGTCGTGGCGCACGTGGGCGACAGCCGCGTGTACCTGCTGCGCGACGGGCGCCTGCTTCGACTGACGAGCGACCACTCCTGGGTGAACGAGCAGGTCAAGCTCGGCCTTCTCAGCGACGACGCCGCCCAGCGCCATCCGATGCGCAACATCGTGACCCGGGCGCTCGGGAGCCGATCGGACGTCGACGTGGAGATCGCACTCGAGTCGATTCGGAGCGGGGACGTCCTGCTGCTGTGCTCGGACGGACTCAACACCATGTTGTCCGACGACGACATCCGGGATCTGCTCGGCGCCCACCACGACGACCCGGAGGCCGCGGCCCGGACTCTCGTGGCCGCGGCGAACGCGCGAGGGGGTGACGACAACGTCACCGTCATCGTGGTCCGTGTGGGTTGAGCGGAAAATGCGCCTAAGTGGCTTTCCCGCAACGGTTTCCGGTTGACGGACCGGACCGCGCCCTCTATATTCCCGGCGTTCTCATGAACTCACGGCGTCGTGGTGTACCGAGCGGTCTGGCCCTCGTCGGGCTCGTGGGCGCCCTCAGCGCCCCCGTGGCGTGGTCCGCCCCGGAGCCGTTCCCCACCGCCCGCCCGTCGACCCGGCTCCAGGCCGTCGCGGCGCTTTCGGCGGGTGCGCCGCTTCCCCAGGGGTGTGCCACGCTCCTGGCCGACGGGATCGAGACGGACCCCGCCCGCGCCACCCCCCCCGCAAGACGCGCCCTGGCGCTCCTCCAGGCCGATCGTCCTCTCGCCGGGGAGCGGCGTCATGTCGCCGCGGAAGGCGTGGTCGTGCGGTACGCCGCCGACCGAGGGGCGCTCGACCGGGTCGACGGCCCGGACGGCGACGCCGACGGCGTTCCCGACCTGGTCGAGGCGGCGGCCGCGGGGGCGCTCGCCGCGCGCGATCTCCTGGTCCGACGGCTCGAATTCCCCGCTCCCGGGCCGATCGAAGTCGTCCTGGCACGACTGGGCTCCGGGGTGGACGGCCTTCTGGCCACCTCCCGCGACGGGCACCGGATCGCCCTCGTGGATCCGTGGAACCGGGGAGGCGTCGACGGCGTCCGTCGCGCGGCCGCCCACCAGGTCGCGCACGCGATCGCCGATGCGCTCGTCCCCGGACCCTCCGGGGCGTGGTCGGAGGCGTTCGCGACATGGAGCTCGCTGACGCTCGACGCGGCGGACGAGAAGCCGCTCGCCCTCGTCGCCGGCCGCCTCGCCGGGCTCGACGGCGGCCTCGCCCCCGAAACGCTCGAGGAGGCCGCGGGGAACGCGGTATGGCTCGCGTTCCTGCACGAGGCGTACGGGCCGACGACCTTGCGCCTCGCGATGGACGAGCTCGGGCGCGGCGGGCAGGCATCCGCCGCATTCGAGCGAGCGCTGCGCCGCGGCGCGGGATCGGGCCTCGCGGAGGCGCTGCGCGAATTCCACGTGTGGTCGATCCTGACCGGAGAGAGGGACGACCGGCGGCACTTCGCCTTCGCGGAACACGTCCCCTCGCCGTCGTTCGCGGAGCGCGCCGACGGACTTCCGGCGGTGTCGATCCTCGGCGAGCCGGCGCTGGGCCCCGCGGGGCTGGCGCAGATCGCCCTGCGGGCGCCGGACGAGAAGGGTGGGTTGCTCGTCCGATTCGAAGGCGAATCGGGCGCACGCCTCGCCGCCGACCTCCTGCTCGTGCGCACGGACGGCTCCCTCCGCCGCGTGGCCCTGACCCTCGACTCCGAAGGACGGGGCGACGCCGCCGTTCCCATGCAGGGTCTGCGCGAGGTGCTCCTGCTCGTGCGCAACCTCGAGGGCGAGGAGGGCGCGGCGCGCCGGTTCTCGTGGTTCGCGAGCTCGGACCCGGCGTACCCGTGGGAGCCCGGATCGGTGAGCGCGGAGTCCGGCCCCGACGGCGTCCAGATCGTCTGGGAGACGACCTCCGAAGCGGCCGTGCTCGGCTTCAACGTCCTGCGCCGCCGCGAGGGCGACACCGCGGAGTCGCGCGTGAACCCGGTGTGGGTCCCTTCGATCGGCGACCGCTCGACCCCCGCGCAGTACGCCTTCGTGGACACGACCGCCGCGCCCGGCGTCGTCTACGAGTACCGCGTGGAGGCGGTGACTCCACTCGGTCTGGCCGCCACGAGCGACGCCGCCGTCGCCGCGCCTCGTCGCTGACGGCGCGCTGGCCCGACCTTCCGCCGCTGCGGTAGAGTCCCCCGCTCTTCGAATCGGAGGAACCGTCCGTGCGCTTCGCTTCCCCGGAGTCCGCGTTCCGCGAGGGCCTGCGGCGCGCCGCGATGCGTGCGTGCGGGATCGATCCCGCTTCGATCCCGCTGGCCTATCCGCCCTCCCCCGTCCACGGGGACCTCGCCTCCCCGTTGTGCTTCGAGCTCGCCAAGCTCGCGCGCAAGGCGCCGCGCGCCCTCGCCGACGCGATCGTCGCGGCGTGGGAGCCGGTCGAGGGGATCGCGCGGCTGGAGGTCGCGGGACCCGGATACCTCAACGCGTTCCTCGATCGGGCCGCGTACCTTCGGGCGTGGCTCGTCGAGACGCCGGCCGGAATCGGCGGCGAGGCCGGCAAGATCGTCGTCGAGCACACGAACATCAACCCGAACAAGGCGGCGCACATCGGACACCTGCGCAACGCGGTGCTCGGCGACACGCTCGTGCGTTTCCTCTCGCGCCTGGGGCGACGGGTGGAGGTGCAGAACTACATCGACGACACCGGAGTCCAGGTCGCCGATCTCGTCGTGGGGTTCCGGGTCCTGCGCGGCGAGGAGCTCGCGCAGGTGCGCGAGCGGTACGCCGAGCAGACCCTCGCGGCGCGGGGGGAGCGGTTCGACTACATCGCGTGGGACCTGTACGCGGAGGTGACCCGTTACTACGAGGAGGACGCCGCGCGCCTGGCCCACCGCGCGGAGACGCTGCACCTCATGGAGCAGGGGGGAAACCCCGTCGCCGAGCTCGCCGCGCACGTCGCGAAGCGGATGGTGCGCCACCACCTCGCGACGATGTTCCGCCTCGGCGTCCGCTACGACGTGTTGCCGAAGGAGAGCGAGATCCTCTCCCACCGGTTCTGGGAAGACGCCTTCGGCAGGCTTCGGGCGGCGGGGGCGGTCCACCGCGTCGAAGGGGGCAAACACGACGGCTGCTGGGTGATGGACCTTCCCGGTGTCGAGCAGGGCGCGGGCGAGGACCAGAAAATCATCGTGCGCTCCAACGGCACGGTGACCTACGTCGGCAAGGACATCGCCTACCAGATGTGGAAGTTCGGTCTGCTCGGGCGGGACTTCGACTACGCGCCGTTCGACTGGGGGAGCGACGCGCCGCTCTACCCCCTCTGGGAGACGGTCACGGGCGGCGACGGGGCGGCGCATCCGGCCTTCGGGCACGCGCACACCGTCTACAACGTGATCGACACGCGACAGTCGTACCTGCAGCGCGTGGTCGCCCAGGGGCTTCGCGCGCTCGGCCACGGGGACGAGGCGGAGCGCTCGATCCACTTCGCCTACGAGATGGTCGCGCTCACGCCCGCGGCCGTGCAGCACCTCTTCCCCGACTACCCCCTCACCGAGGAGGAGCGGGCCAAGCCCTACCTCGAGATGAGCGGCAGGAAGGGACTGGGGGTCCGCGCGGACGATCTCGTGGACGCGTTGCTCGCGCGGGCGGAGGACGAAGTCCGCAAGCGCAATCCCGATCAGGAGGCGGCGAAGACGCGGGAGACCGCGCGCCGCATCGCGGTCGGAGCGCTGCGCTACTACATGCTCCGCTTCTCGCGGAACCGCGTGGTCGCCTTCGACCTCGACGATGCGCTCGCCTTCGAGGGGGAGACGGGCCCGTACCTCCAGTACTCCGTCGTTCGGGCCCGGAACATCCTCGCCAAGCTCGGCTCGCGACGCGGCCTGGAGGAGACGGACGCCGCGTGGCTGCAGGCCAACGCCGATTTCAATTTCGTACCCGAGTCGGACCGCGCGTCGCACTGGGAGATCCCGGCCCTGCTCGGGCGGCTCGAGGCCGTGCTGGAGCAGGCGGTCTCCGCGCTGGAGTTGGCCGCGGTCGCCAAGCACGCCTATGTTCTCGCCCAGACCTTCAACTCCTTCTACCACCGGTGGCCGGTGGCCCAGGAGGAGGATGCCGGCGTGCGCAGGGCCCGGGCGGCGGTCGTCCGGCTCTATCACGACGGGATGGTCCATCTGCTCGGCCTGATGGGCATCGAGGTTCCCGAGCGCATGTAGGCGCGTGGGGAGGGCCGGCATGGGCCTCCGGTTCGTCGTCGTGGGCACGCTCGACGCCGCCGTGCGCGGCGAGCTGGAGGCGTTCGGCGGCGGATCGACGGTGATCGGGCCGGTCGATCCGGCGGCGGCGTCCCGGCTCCTGCTCGGCGGTTCCGCCGACGTCCTCGTCACCTCCGCCCAGTGGCGCGCGCATCCCGCGCCGCACCCGTTCCAGCAGATGCTCGACGCGGAGTTCGCGAGGGCGGTCCGCTACCGCCACTCCCTGGCGCTCCTGTCGATCGAGGTCGACGGCCTTCCGGGGCTGCGCGCCGCGCAGGGGGCGCCGGCGGTCGAAGCCTACGTCACCCAGCTCGACGCCGCGTTGCGACGCTCGCTGCGCGAGATGGACCTTCTCGCCCGGCTCG
>DASVAW010000056.1 GCA_036376135.1 Candidatus Polarisedimenticolaceae bacterium
AGCGACGTCTCCAAGCACGCGGCCACCAAAGACGACGGCACGCCGATTCCGGTCCGTGTTTACGCCGACAAGGTCAGCGCATCGTCGTTCGTCGGCACCGAGGGATCGGACTCGGGGGCGCGTGACATTCGCGGCAAGCAGCTCGCCGCGATCGGAACGCAAGCCTCCGTGGCGATGGATATCTACAAGCGGGTCTTCGGGATCGACTATCCCTTCGACAAGCTCGACCTGGTGGCCGATCCCATGGGGTCGTTCTACGGCCAGGCTCCCTCTTCGGTGATCTACCTCGGTTTCGGAGTCTTCCGTGGGGAAGGCACCGTGGCGAGTTTCGGCGGCTCCGACATTTCCAAGTTCAACAAGGACGTCGTCGCGCACGAGGTGGGGCACCAGTGGTGGGGATCGCGAGTCACGAACTCGAACGACCGCAACTACTGGTTCGTCGAGTCGTTGGCGGAGCTTTCCTCCGCCCTGTACGTCGAAGAGGTCTTCGGACGCAAGCGTTACCTCGACAAGGTGGCGGACTGGCGGAAGAACGTCCTCGACGCCAAGCCGTGGGCGAGCGTCCAGAACGGCTACACCGTCTGGGCCGGAGAGGGGCCGACACCGATCGCGAACATCTACAACAAGGGTCCGTACGCCTTCCACATCCTTCGGTCCACGTTCGGGGACGACAAGTTCTTCGCGTTTCTCAAGGAACTCGGAAGGGGCCTCAACGGCAAGGAGATCGTGACGCGGGACATCCAAGCGGTGATGGAGCGCGTCTACCAGGGGAACATGGACTGGTTCTTCGACCAGTGGATCCGCGGGGTCGGGATGCCGCAATACGCGGTCTTCTACACCATCCGTCCGACCGAGGACGGGAAGTGGCTGGTCCAAGGCAAGATCCGGCAGCGCGTCGTGGCCGGAGAGAACAACACCGAGATGCCCGGCGTCTTCTTCCGCGCGGTGGCGCCCATGACCTTCGTGGCTCCGGACGGGAAGAAATTCCGCTCGTCGAGCAAGGTGCTCGTGCAGGGTCCCGAGACCCCGTTCCAGTTCAAGCTGCCGCAGGAAGCGGTCGAGGTCGTCTTCAACGACGAAGGCGAGATCCTCGCGCAGGACGTCCTCTACAACCAGAGCTGGTAGCGCGGCGAAAGGCGCCCGAGGGGATGGCGGACTGGGAGGCGGTGATCGGGCTGGAGGTTCACGCCCAGCTCGACACCCGCTCCAAGATCTTCTGCGCCTGCGCGACGGACGCGGCCGCGCCCCCGAACGCCCGGACCTGTCCGGTGTGCCTCGGCCATCCGGGCGCGCTTCCCGTCCTGAACCGCGGCGCCGTGCGGCTGGCGATCCGCGCCGCGAAGGCCCTCGGCTGCGACGTCGCCGCGACGAGCGTGTTCGCGAGGAAGAACTACTTCTACCCGGACCTTCCGAAGGGTTACCAGATCTCCCAATACGAGCAGCCGCTGGCGACCGGAGGGGGCGTCGACATCGAGCCCGCCTCGGGGCCCCGGCGCATCCGCCTGATCCGCCTCCATCTCGAGGAGGATGCGGGCAAGCTCGTGCACGAGGGGCTGCCGTCCTCCGGCAAGGCCTCCCACGTCGACCTCAACCGGGCGGGAACGCCGCTGGCGGAGATCGTCTCCGAGCCCGACCTCCGGACCGCCGAAGAGGCGTACCTGTACCTCCAGCGCCTGCGCACGATCCTCCGCTGGACCGGCGTGTGCGACGGCAATCTCGAGCAGGGCTCGCTCCGCTGCGACGCGAACGTCTCCGTGCGGCCGAGGGGGGCCGAAGCGTTCGGCGTGCGAACCGAGCTCAAGAACCTGAACTCCTTCCGCAACGTCCAGCGTGCGATCGAATACGAGATCGCGCGGCAGGTCGGCGTGCTCGAGTCCGGTGGACGGTTGACGCAGGGGACGGCGCTCTGGGACGCCGACGCCGGGGTGTCGCGACCCATGCGGGGCAAGGAGGAGGCCCAGGATTATCGCTACTTCCCGGAGCCGGACCTGCCTCCGCTCCTCGTTGACGCCGCGACCGAAGCGGAGGCGTCGCGGGAGCTCCCCGAGCTTCCCGCGGCCCGCAAGGCCCGATTCATCGCCGCGTTCGGGCTCTCCCCCGAAGACGCCCACGCGCTCACCCTCGAGCGTCCCGTGGCGGATTTCTTCGAGGCGGCGGCCTCGGCCGGCGGAAACGCGCGCGCGGCGGCGAACTTCGCGATCCACGACCTCGCCCGGGTCCAGAACGCCGCGAAGCTCCCTCCCGACGCCGTTCCGATCGCCGCCTCCCACCTCGCGTCGTTGATCGGCCTCGTCGATTCGGGCGCCGTCTCGACGAGCGCGGCGCGCGCGATCTTCGACGCGATGGCGACGAGCGGGAGGCCCCCCGGGGACCTCGTCCGGGACCTGGGCCTCGCCCAGATCAGCGACGAGGAGGTGCTGAAGGCGCTGCTCGCCGGGGTCGTCGAGGCCTACCCATCGGAATGGAAGCGCCTGCGGGAGGGGAAGTTGCAGCTCGAGGAGTTCTTCGTCGGCAAGGTGATGCGGGCCTCGAAGGGGAGCGCCAATCCCGCCGTCGTACGCGCCCTCGTCGAGGCGGAGCGCGCGCGGTGATCCGGATCGAGGGGCTGTCGAAGGTCTACGCCGGCGGACACGTCGCGCTCGACCGGGTGTCGCTCTCGGTCGAGCGCGGCGAGTTCGTCTTCGTGACCGGCCCCTCCGGAGCGGGGAAGACCACGCTGCTCCGCCTGATGCTCCGGCAGGAACGGCCCTCCGAGGGCTCGATCGTGATCGACGGTCGGGACGTCGGGATGATCGCGGCATCACGGGTGCCCGGCCTGCGTCGGTCGATCGGCGTCGTCTTCCAGGATTTCAAGCTCATCAAGCGGAAGACCGCGCTCGAAAACGTGGCCTACGTCCTCAACGTCGCGGGTATCCCGCGCGCCGAGCAGCGCCGTCGCGCGTATCACGCACTGAAGGGGGTCGGGCTGGCGCATCGCCTCCACGTCCACCCCGACGCGTTGTCCGGCGGCGAGCAGCAGCGCGTCGCCATCGCCCGCGCGGTGGTGAACGATCCCGAGCTTCTGCTCGCCGACGAGCCGACCGGCAACCTCGATCCGGACCTCTCCGTCGAGATCATGCGCCTGTTCCGCGAGATCAACGCCCGCGGCACCACGGTCGTCGTCGCGACCCACGATCGCGACCTGATCCGGCGCATGCAGCGGCGCACGATCGTGCTCACCCGGGGGCAGGCCGCCGAGGCGGAGCGAGCCGAATGAGGCGCTGGATCTCGCTGCTGCGTTATTTCGCGGAGGACGCCCTCGACGAGTGGCGGCACAGCCCGGGGGCCGCGGTCCTCGCGACGGCGACGGTGGCGGCGGTGCTCTTCGTCGGCGGCCTCGCCCTCCTCGTGGGCGCGAACGTCCGGGCGAGCCTCGAAGCCTGGAGTCGCGACGCGCGCGTCGAGATCTACCTCGCCGAAGGCGCGAGCGCGACCGCGATCGACGGCGTGCGCGCCAGGCTCGAGGCCCTTCCGGGAGTCTCGCGGGTCGTCTTCGTGGGGAAGGACGAGGCGCTCCGCCGCTTCCGGCTGGTGTTCCGCTCGCTGGCCGACCTCCCCGCGGAGCTGGGCGAGAACCCGCTGCCGGCCTCGTTCGAGGCCTACGTCGAGCCCGGTCCGGCCGCGGACGAGACGGCACGGCTCGTCGAGGCGGCGGTCGGATCGGAGCCCGTCGTCGAGGAGGTGCGCTTCGACCGGGCGATGCTGGCGCGGGTCGAGTCGATGCTCGGCGTCGCGCGCTGGGGCGTTGGGGGAATCGGCGCGCTCGTCGCGGCCGCGGTGATCTTCGTGGTGGCCGGGGTGACGCGCCTGGCGGTCTACGCGAGGCGCGACGAGGTGGACGTCATGCTGCTCGTCGGTGCGACGCCGTCGTTCGTGCGCGGTCCGTTCCTCCTCGCCGGGGCCGCCCAGGGGTTGCTGGCGGCGCTCGTCGCGCTGGGATCCGTGGAGCTGGCCCGACGCACGGCCCTGGCCTACTCGGGCGCCGATCCCGCGGCTCTGGTCGGACTCGCGCTCGGCAGGCCTCTCCCCGCGTCGGCGGCCGGCGCGCTCCTCGCGGCGGGGGTGGCCGTGGGCCTCGCGAGCTCCTGGGCCGCCGTCCGCGGCGCGCGCGAGTGAGCGCGCGCTACCAGTCGAAGACGATGTAGAAGTCCTGCCGCCAGCCCCCCGTGTCGGCCTTGACCTTCTGCAGCTGCACGATGCCGACGCTCGGGTCGGAGTCCGCGAAGGTCGTGTACGACATGCGGTGCGACCACGCCCAGTTGAATTGGAGTCCCCCGAGGAAGAAGAACTGGAATCCGACCCCGTAGGAGCCGCGCAGGTCCTGGAGCCGGTCGTTCTCGGAGTCCCACATCTCGAAGGGCACGGCGGTGAACCGCGAGCCGTCGAAGTTCGCGCGGACGACCTGGGCATCCGGGTCGAAGAACAGGTCGTCCGACAGCCACGCGGTCCCGGCATCGACGAAGAGGAAACCGCGGATGCCGCGGATCGGTCCGAACGGGAAGCGGAGCTCGTCGATGAGCGGGAAACGCAGCTCGAGGTTGGACCAGAGCACGCGCGAGCCGAAGAAGTCGCGGAAATCGTAGCCGCGCAACTGGTTGTAGCCGCCGAAGCCGTAGTAGGTCTCGCGGTCGCCCGCGTTGTACAGCCCCGAAAGGCGCCAGGCCAGGGTCGAACGCCGCGTGACCTGCTTGTAGGCGCGGAAGTCGAGGTTGTACTGCATCAGGTCGCCCGGGACGTCGCCGCTGAGGTGGGCGCCGTACTGCGCGCCGACGCGGAAGCGTTTCCCCTGGAAGGGGCCGAAGTACTGGTACCGCGTCGTGTCGCCCACGAGATGGGTCCCGAGCAGCGCGAAACGGTCCCCCACGCGCTGGGAGACGAGCCCTCCGGTGACGGGGTCCTGGGAGAGGTAGTCCTGCGAGGAGTCCAGGAGGCCGACGCTGCCCTCCACGCGGTAGTACCGGCTGAAGGGCCAACTCGCCTCGAGGGAGCCGCCGGTCGCGCGCTGCACCTGCTGGCGATCCACGCCGCCGGAGGTCAACGCGAGGTAGTAGTCGCGGTAGTCGTAGAGCGTCGCCCCCCATTGCAGGCGGTGCTTCATGTTCGCGTACTGGACGAGGAAGTTCGCGTAGTCCGAGACGCTGTACGCGAGCACCTGGATGCGGTGGTCGCCCAGGAGGTCGGAAAAGCCGATCGCGACGTTGGTCAGCAGCGTACCGTCGTCGGTGATCCCCACGCCGATCGACGGGGCCTCGAGGTCGTATTTCGCCTTGTAGGGAACGATCCTGCCGCGATCCGCGGTCAGTCGCAGCGGCGGCTCGAACGGGGCGTCTTCCGCGGCGGGGGTCGCATCCGCGGGGGCGATGCGCGCTTCGGGCTGGCGGAGCGGCATCCGGTACAGCCGGAAGGTGCCCTCGTAGTAGGCGGAGTACGCGAGCACCGGCTCGCCGCCCCGCGGGGCCAGCTCCACCGGCGAGAAACAGCCTCCCACGACGTCGGTGTACTGCCGGATCTCGGCGGTCGCGAGGTCGAGGGCGTGGATGTTGAACACCCCGTACCCGCCCCGGTCCGACGAGAAGAAGATCGTCTTGCCGTCCCGGGAGTACGACGGCTGGATGTCGAGCGACGGGCCGAAGGTGAGCTGCGTCTTGCGCGAGGGGTCCGCGGCGTCGACGGAGAAGATCTTCCACGACTCGCCGATCCGGCGGTTGTACAGGAGCGACGTCCCGTCCGTCGACCACCACGGGTTCGCGTCGAAGAAGTCGTCCTGCGTCAGGTTCCGGATCGCGCCGGACTCCACCTCGAGCTCGAAGATGTCCACGACGCCGCGCAGGTTGGCCTCGAAGGCGATCCGCTTGCCGTCGGGCGAGAAGGCGGGGCTCGAGGTTTCCGCGTACTCCTCGAGGGGGAATTCCTTCAGGACCTTCCCGCTGAGCGCGTCGAACAGGAAGAGCGGCTTCCGGTTCTCCTTGCGGACGAACGCCGCCAACACGTCCCCCGTGGGGGACCAGGAGAGATCGCGCTTGCCGGAGAAGGCCTCCGCGACGAGGTACTGCCAGCGATTCGTCCACCCCTTCGTGAGGTTGCGGACGACCGTGCCGTCCTCGGCGGACAACACGACGAGGTCGAGCTCCATCTTTGGCGTCGCGAGCGCCGCGATGAGCTCGCCGGACGGGGAGATCGTCGGGGAGAAGGTGAACGTGCCCTCCCGCTTGACGCCGATGTGCCGGCCGTAGTCGTCCGGGGATTTCTTCTCGAGAAGCACCGGGAAGTACTTCTTGCGGAGGTAGCGGTTGAAGCGCCGGTTGAACTCGTCGACGTCGTAGCCGAAGGCCTCCTTGATCGCCTTGGGCACGTTGTTGGTCAGCAGGACCCGGCGGTACTCGTAGATGAAGTTGCGGAACCCCTCCTGACCGTGTTCCTGCTCGATGAAATCGAACACCGCGTGCCCGTACCGGTACGTGAGGAACGACAACACGTCGAGGGCCTGGATCGGCGGCAGGAAGTTGTTGACGACCGCGTCGCGCATCACCATGCGGTCGAGGTTGTCCTCGTCCTTGGCGACGTAGGACGCCATCCCCTCCATCAGCCAGGTCGGCACGTTGGAGCGCAGCGCCCGCCCGAGGTAGCCCTCGTAGAAGATCGAATACTGGAAGATGTGCACGAGCTCGTGGGCGATGAGCTCGTAGAGCTTGTCCGGCGGAAGGTCCACCGGAAGGACCATCCGGTTCTGGATCGGCTCCGCGAAGGCCCCCACCGCCTCGGGGATCTCGCCCAAGGTGACGTTGGTCTGCTCGAAGTCCGCGTGGGTCTGGTAGAGGATGATCGGCACGCGGTAGCGCAGCTCGTGATCGAGGTCCTTGCTGATCCGCAGGTAGGCGCTCTCGGTGTACGAGACGATGTCGTCGAGGAACTTGTCGGTCTCGCCGTAGTAGTGCAGGTCGAAGTGGGGCGAGGCGTACACCTTCCAGTCGAACCGATCGTAGGCGATCTTGTTCTGGCCGAACTGGGCCAGCGCGGAGGATCCCGCGAGGACGGCCCAAAGCGCGACGACGCAACGGAGGATCGGGCTCGAGCGGCGCATGTCGGCTCCTCGGTTCAACCCTTGAAGACGTAACGGACGTCGGGTCGTTCGCGCTGCGCGATGACGGACAGGACGTCGCCCGCGATCGTCGCGCTCAGGTCGTAGAACGCGGTGATGGGATCGTTGGACAACCCGCCGTAGACGGCGTCGCGGCGGAAGCGGTCCCGGTGGAGCAGCTCGCCGGACCCGCCGGCGAAGAACAACACGTCGACCTCGAACTGGAATCGTTCCTGCTCGACGAACCGCGTCTGCTTGATCTTCTGGCCGGTCCGATCGTCCACGTAATCCACGTCCTTGAACCCCGAGGCGTCCGAGCGCGTGTAGCGCAACGCGCCGGACACGAGCAGGTCCGCGCCGTGCTCCCGGCCGAGCTGTCGCCAGAACGGGGCGTTCGCGGCGAGGTCGTCGAGGCTCTGCTCGGGGATCGCGGGGGCGGGGGTGACGTCGAGCACGCGCAGCGGCGAGTTCTTGCGGAACTCCGTGCGCAGAAAACGGACGATCTCGCGATTGAGGTCGAGCAACTCGCTGTCGTTGACGAGGAAGCTCGCGACGAGCAGGCTGCTCCGCGACGAGACGTCGAGTTTCGGGGGAAGGGGGAGGGACACGGTGACTTCCACCGCCTCTCCGCGTCGCGACCGCGTCTCCTTCGACGACGGCTCGGGGAGCGCGGGGCGACGCCCGTCGGGATTCTTGCGCACCGATTCCCAGAACCGCTGCGCCCGGGTGGCGTTCTTCTCGATCCGGGCGTCGCGCTCGCCCGCGGCGAGCGCCCGGGCGTAGAGGTCCCGCGCCTTGTCGGGCTCACCCATCGCCTCGGCGCCGACGGCGAGATTGTTGAGCACGCGGGGATTGTCGGGCTCGTTCGCGGCGGCGAGCGTCCATCGGTACTGCGCTTCGCGCCAATTGCCCTTGGCCGCCATCTCCGCGCCGAAGGCGAGGAGGGACGTGACGTCGCGTCCGGACGCGGGATCGGCGGCGCGCGCGGCGAAGACGATGCAGGACGCGGCGATGAGGAGCCGGAGCGGGCCGTGCATGGCCTCGCATAATACACTCCCGTTCCGATGCGAGCGCGTGCCGTACATCCGCCGAATCGCCCCGTGGACGCGGCGTTTCGCGCGGTGCCGTCGAAGAGCGACACGCATCGGGCGCTCGTGGCGGCGGCGCTCGCCCGGGGCACGAGCGAGATCGACTCTCCGCTGCTCGCCGACGACACCTCGCGGACCCGGGACGGGCTCGCTGCGCTGGGGGCGCGGTTCGCGGAATACCCGTCGACGTGGCGCGTCGAGGGAACCGCGGGATCCGTGCGCGGCGGCGCCCGGATCGCCCTCGGGGAATCGGGGACGACGTGCCGCCTGCTCGCCGCGGTGGCCGCGATCGGCGCCGAGGCGAGCCTCCTCGACGGGACGCCTCGCCTGCGCGAGCGACCCTTGCGTCCCCTGCTCGAGGCGCTCGCGTCGCTGGGTGCCGACGTGCGTGCGGATCCCCGCACGGGCGGATTGCCGCTTCGCATCGGCGGAAGGCCGATGCGCGGGGGAGCGGTTCGGGTTCCCGGGGGGCAGAGCAGTCAGTTCGCCAGCGCGTTGATGCTCGTGGGGGCGCGCCTTCACGGTGGGCTCGAGGTCGAGATCGAGCCGCCGAGAGTCTCGCTCCCGTACGTCCGCATGACGCGCCGGACCCTCGAGGCGTTCGGCGTGCGTTGTTCCGAGGCCGGCGAGGGGACGTGGCGGGTGCCGGAGACGGACTACCCGGGCGGCCGTTACCGCGTGGAAGGGGATCACTCCTCGGCGTCGTATCTCCTGGCCGCCGCGGTCGCGACCGGGGGCCGCGTGCGCCTGGACGGGCTGGAGCCGGACAGCCTCCAGGCCGATGCGGCGTTCGGCCCGCTGCTTCGGGCGGCCGGCGCCCGGGTCGCCTCCGCGCCGGGGAGCGTCACGGTCGAATCGTCGGGCACCCTCGCGGCGTTCGACGTCGATCTCTCGGCCTCACCGGATCTGGCGCCCACCGTCGCCGTCGTCGCCCTGTTCGCCGACGGCGAGTGCCGGCTGCGTGGTCTGGGAGCGCTGCGCGTCAAGGAGTCGGACCGCCTGGAGGCGGTTGCGGAGGGGCTTCACGCGCTCGGCGCGGGAGTCGCCGTCGAGGGGGACGCGCTGCGCGTGGTGCCGCCGGCCCGGCCCCGCGGTGCGACGGTGCGGACGCGGTCGGACCATCGACTTGCGATGGCGTTCGCGGTGGCGGGGCTGCGGATCCCGGGCGTCGTCGTCGACGACGCCGCGTGCGTGGCGAAGTCGAACCCGGGGTTCTGGGACGACTTCGCCGCGCTCGAGGCGGGTGGGATCAGAACTGGTAGCTGAGCCCGAGCGACAACACGTCGGTCTTGAAGTCGCGCGAGTTGAACTGGGCGGTGGCGGGCTGACCGGCCTGCTGCGGGGCGTCCGGCACGATCAGCTGGACGGGCACCAGGACCGTGTCCATGTAACTGGCCCGGCGGTACGAGACGAGGACGTGCGTGTTCTCGACGACCCGGAAGCGCGCGCCGAACTCGACCTGCACGTTCCACACGCTCTTCGAGAGCGACTTCTGGAGCCGCGCCGGGACCGGATAGATCGTGTCGACGGAGTCGAACGCGTAGGTCAGGAAGTCGCCGCTGTCGGTCTTCAGGTCCTGCACGAGGAAGGCGAACCGGGCTTCCGCGTACAACACGACGCGCCGGCGCGAGAAACCGAAGTTGATGCCGCCCGAGCCGGTCGGCCCGAGTCCTTCGGTGTCCTGCGACCACACCACCAGGGGGTTGACGAGGCCGTCCGTGTATCCGATGCCCGGCGGGGCCTGGGCGCCGAGCGAGATCAACCATGCGGAGGTCGGGATGTTCCCGGTGTAGCGGAAGCTGCGCAGCCCCGCGCTCCAGTTCCCCCAGATCCGGCGACCACCCCACTCGCGGCCGTAGATGAGGTCGATCGTCTGCAACCGGTTGCCGAGATTGCTCGGGCCGCTCGAAGCGGAGGTGACGTCGGCACCGAGGTAGCGGACCTCCCCGGGGTCGGCGAGCCCGTTCCCGTTCGCGTCGTCGGTGAAATCCCAGTAGGGAGGGTTGCGGGCGGAGTTGACCGCACCGTCCTCCGCCGTCAGCGACCACCACTGAAGCGGCCCGGTCGGGGGACTGCTGGTCCCGCCTCCGGCCGCGGCGACCAGGAATCCGCTCGCGTCGAGGCGATACGAGTCCTCCTGGACCCCTTCGAAGACGAGGGAGAACCGCCCGCGCTCGTTCGGGAGGGTCCAGCCCACGACGAAGCGGCCGCGCGTCGAGTCGGTGAGCTCGAATTCGTTGCGCGCGTCGCTGGTCGTGTCGGTCTGGTAGGTGGCGTTGAACGTCTCGATCGAGTCCGAGCCGACGCCGACCTCGAGGTAGAGCAGATTGCGACCGCCCCACCAGGGGCCCTTCCCGGAGGGGGTCTCGGTGGCGGCCGCGGGGGTGGCCTCGGGCGCCGGCGGGTCCGGGTCCTTCTTGGGCTCGTCGGCCCGGGCGAATCCGCCCGACCACACGAGAACGATCGCGGCGAACGTCGCCTGCGTCCAGCGCATCCCGATCATTGGTCTCGAACCCCCCGCCCGGCCTCGCCGGGCCCCCGTGCTCCGAACCCGAGCGACGCCGACCCGGCGAACGCCCCGTTGGGAAAGCGTCGTTATATAGGAGAAGGGTCCTGGGCCGTCAAGCGGAGTCTCGCGCGGAGCCCTTTCCGCGCAAGTTCGTGCTGCATGGTTGCAACGGCCGACGTGCTAGGATTGCGGCGCTTCGTTCGGGCCGCTCCGGGCAGGTCGCCCGGCAAGCGCGCCCCGTAAAGATGTGTACGCCTGGAGGGGTTGTCGGACATGAGAAAACAGCTGATCGCGGTTGCGGCTGCGCTGCTCGCTACGGCGCCCGCGCTGGCCTCGGGCTTCAGCATCTTCGAGCAGAGCGCCAAGGCCTCCGGTCAGGCCGGTGCCTGGGTGGCTCGGGCGGATGACGCCGCGGCCAACTGGTACAACCCGGCCGCGCTCGTAAAGCTCGAGGGCACTCAGGTTCAGTTCGGCTTCAACTACATCGACATCGGCGGGGACACGAACTTCACGATCGGCAGCGATCCATTCCCGATCGGGGCCGCGGCCCTTCTCGGGGTGACCGTCACCCCCGGCCAGCGCTTCGAGTCGGAATCGAACGTGGCGATTCCCAGCCACCTCTACTTCACGGGCCACCTGAACGAAGATTGGGCGTACGGGATCGGTCTCACCGTCCCCTTCGGTCTCGTCACCGAGTGGAAGGACCTGCCGCTCACGCTGGTCTCGCAGAAGGCCGAGTTGATGACCCTGAACATCAACCCGAACCTGGCCTACAAGATCAACGACAACTGGTCGGTGGCGTTCGGGTTGAACTACCTCTACGCCGACATCGCGGAGTTCTCGCGCTTCGTTCCCCTCCCCGACGTGGAGCGGGCGCCGATCCCGGCCGGCACGTATGAGTTCAACCTCAAGGGCAACGGCGACGACCTCGGCTGGAACGCGGCGATCCACTACGCGGGTCCCGACTGGAACTTCGGCTTCACCTATCGGGACGGCGTCAATCCGGACATCGGCGGCACGGCGGAGTTCACCGGCATCGAGGCCCCGTCGATCGGCGGGGACACCACCCTGAATCTCCCGGCGCAGGCCGCGATCGGCGTCGCCTACACCGCGCTCCCGAGCTTCGACATCGAGTTCGACGTGAGCTGGGCCAGGTGGTCCACCTTCAAGAGCCTGATCGTCCAGTTCGACGACGGCTCGTCGATCAACCAGGCCGAGAACTGGTCCGACACCCTCGCGTTCCGCATCGGCGGCGCGTGGAGGCTCGCGGAGGCGCATGAGATCCGCCTGGGCCTCGTTCGCGACCAGAATCCGATCCCCGACAACACCCTGCGCCCGTCGATCCCCGACGCCGACCGCACCGGCCTCAGCTTCGGCTACGGCTTCGCCGGCAAGAAGTTCCAGTTCGACGGCTACGGAATGATGCTCAAGTTCGACGACCGTAACGCCAGCGGCGTGTTCGGGGGCGGTGCACCGTCTCCGTACGACGGCGTGATCGACGGCACCTACAGGTCGAAGGTGCTGCTCCTCGGTCTGACCGCCGGCTACAAGTTCTGATCGTTCGAGCCGGCCCGGGGAGCGGACGGCCGCTCCCCGGGCCTTTTTGCTTTTCGGGGGGCCTCGGCGTTGCGCGAGTTGCTCCGCTCGAAGCCCGTCCATCCCGCCGGCGCCCTCGCGACCACCGCGCCGGCGATGTGGCCCGAGATCGAGCGGGAATCGGCCGATCGTTGCGTCCGGACTCTGGCGGCCGCCCTCGCCCGCTACGGACTCGATTCGGATCGCACCGTCGCCGTCGTCTCCGTTCCGACCCCTGAGGCGCTCGTGGCCTTGGCGGCGGCCGGCGCATGCGGGGCCCGTACGACGCTCGTCGATCCGGAGCTCCCCGACGCCGCATTGACGGCGGTCCTCCGGGACCTCGGCGCCGCCTACGTCCTGGCGGGGGGCGAGGCGACGCTCCGGCGCGTGGTCGACCTCCGGCCTGAACTGGAGACGGTGGAACTGGTCCTGGCGCTCGTCGAGCCCGCGGCCGGCGGGCGTCCGCTCCCCGCCCTGTCGCTCACGACGCTGCTCGACGGCGAAGACCCCGGAACGAGCTCGTTCGCCGGGGACCCCGGCTTCGAGATCGTGGCGCGCGACGGCCTCCGCCGCCTCTGGGGTGCGTCGGATCTGGCGCGCCGACTCGGCGAGTTGGCGGGCCGGTTGGGACTTTCGCCGAGCGACACGGTTCTCGTGCGGCTGGAGACTCGCGACCTCCATTGGGCCCCCGGCGTCGGGGCCGCGCTCGCGAAGCAGTCCCGCGTCGTCCTGGACCCACCCGGAACGGGGGACCTGGAGACCACGCTCGCGACGCACAAGCCGACGATCGTCCTCGTCGCCGCTCGGGAGCTTGCAGCCTGCCGTGCGTCGTGGGAGGCCGAGGTCCGGCGCCGCTCGTTCCTTCACCGACGCGTGCACGACTGGGCGGTCGACAAAGGGTCCCGAGCCGAAACCCGACCGTGGGTGCGCCGGCTCGCGGACCGGCTCGTGCTCGCGGCCTACCGCGATCGGATGGGAGGCCGGATCCGCAAGGTCCTCGCCACAGGCGGGGCGATCGACCCCGGGACGGCGCGCTTTTTCGGGGCCGTGGGACTTCCGGTCGAAGCGGTGGCAGAGTGAGTCTGGCCCTCGCCTTGCAAACCTCCTCCCCCGAGGGAGGGTCGTGCGCGTGATGCCCCGGTATTTTCTACCCTGTCTGATCTTCACCCTGGCCGGATCGGCCTTCGCCGAGGGCGGGCAGGGTGCCGCCCAACTCGCCGCCGTCCAGACCCCCGCGGCCGCGGCGTCAGGGGACTCAGGCAAGCGCGTGCTGGACGACGCCACCATCGAACGCCTGCTGGCCCTCGCCGAGCCGGAAGAGGTGAGCGTCCGTACGGTACTCGTCCCCGCGGCCGTCGAGGATCGGCAGGGCCGCATCGTCCGGGGGCTGACCCAGAAGGACTTCCGGGTCTTCGAAAACCAGGTTCTCCAGAAGATCGAAGCGTTCTGGATCGAAGGATCCGAGCCCGTCTCGATCGCGTTCCTGCTCGACGTCTCCGGGAGCATGCGGATGTCCGGGAAACTCGAGGCCGCCAAGGAGGCGATCCGTTTCTTCGTGACGAGCCTGCGTCCCCAGGACCGTTATGCGCTGATCTGCTTCGCCGACGATCAGGTGGCCTGGGTGACGGAATTCACCAGCGACCGGGCCCGTTTCCTCGAGCGACTGGCGGTCCAGGAGGGGTTCGGGCAGACCGCGCTGAACGACGCCGTGGCCGCCGCCCCCAAGCTCGTGGACGAGCGCGCCGAGGGACGGAGGGCGATCCTCCTGTTCACCGACGGGGTCGACAATGCGAGCAAGCTCTCGGTGGAGCAGTCGATCCTCGCGGCCCGGAAGGTCGAGGTCCCGATCTACACGGTCGGCTTCACCGGAATTGCCGCCGACCTCCGCGAGAAGTCGCGCGTTCCCGAGAACACCGCGGTACTCAAGCGTTTCTCCGAGGAGACCGGTGGGGCGATGTTCGTCGTCCATGACCCGGACGAGCTGAAGGAGTCGGTCGCCCGGATCGACCAGGAGCTCCGTTACCAGTACCTCCTCGCCTACCAGCCGGCCTCCCGGACCTGGGACGGATCGTTCCGGGCCATCCGCGTCGAGGCTCGCGGTGGGCGCCTCCAGGTTCGAACCCGCAAGGGCTATTACGCGAATCCGTGAGGCTCCGGCCGAAAGCTCCCGATCGATTCGGGGGTGCCGGGTAAAAAATACCCTCACCCCCTCGCGAACCCACCGTCCCGCGTGACAGAATGATCATCTGAATCACGGTTTTGGCGGTTTTTGACCCGCAGCACCGATGGCACGCGGATTGACATGGGTACGAGAGACCGACCGGCGGCACCCGTCGGCGGGCGGCACGGGCCGATCCGGATAGCGAAGGAGTGATGATCATGCAGAAGCGTTCGATCCTGTTCGTGGGGCTGGTGGCGTTCGCCGTTGCGGCGTCGACCGGCTGCGTCACCAAGAAGGTCTTCCGCGCCCAGGTCGCGGAGACCGACACCAAGATCCAGGGCGTGCAGACCGGCGTCGAGACCAACGAGAAGCGCATCGGCGATCTCGCCAAGGAGACGGACGACAAGATCACCGCCGTCCGCGGCACCGCCGAAAAGGCGGTCGAGATCGGGTCGACCGCGCTCGGGAAGGCCGAAGAGGCGCAGAAGATGGCGCGCGGCAAGCTGCTCTGGCAGACCACGCTGTCGGACGACAGCGTGAAGTTCTCGTTCGACCAGAACGAGCTGCCGACCGCGGCCACCGACCTCCTCGACGACCTCGCCGGGAAGGTCAAGGGCCTCGACAAGACGGTCTACCTCGAGATCGAGGGGCACACCGACAACATCGGAAGCGAGCAGTACAACGAGTCGCTCGGCGAGAAGCGCGCCGATGCGGTGCGTGCGTACCTCGCCGAGAAGGCCGGCATCCCGCTGCACGCGATGAACGTCATCTCGTACGGCGAGTCCAAGCCGGTCGCAGACAACACGACGCCCGACGGCCGCGCGAAGAACCGCCGCGTCGTCATCCGCGTCCTCGAGTAGGCGGCACACCCCGGCTTCGCGACGCCCCGCCGCGGCTTCCCGCCGCGCGCGGGGCGTTCGCGTTTGACGGGTATCCTGTTCCGCCCGTAGGGAACCTGCAGGGGGAATGACGCCCTTGTCGTCGACGCGCGATTTCCGAAAGCTGCTCGCCGATCGCATCGTCGTCTTCGACGGCGCGACCGGCACGCGCCTGTACGACATGGGAGTCTTCCTCAACCGGTGCTTCGACGAGCTGAACCTCTCGGCCCCCTCCATGGTCGAGGAGGTTCACCGGGCCTACGTCGCCGTCGGCGTCGACGTCATCGAGACCAACACCTTCGGAGCCAATCGGCCCAAGCTCGAAAAACACGGGCTCGGCGATCAAGTCGCCGCGGTGAACCGCGCGGGGGCCGAGATCGCCCGCCGGATCGCCGGCGACGGAGTGTTCGTCGCCGGTGCGATCGGCCCCCTGGGCATGCGGATCGAGCCGTGGGGACCCACGTCGGTGGACGAGGCCGCGTCGGTCTTCGCCGAGCAGGCGCGGGCGCTCGTGGAGGGGGGGGTGGACCTCTTCTCCGTCGAGACCTTCTACGACCTCGCCGAGATCGAGGCGGCGGTGGCCGGCATCCGGCGCGTCTCGGACCTTCCGATCGTCGCGCAGCTCACCCTGGAGGACGACGGCAACAGCCTCGAAGGCGTGGCGCCGGAGGTCTTCGGCCCGCGGCTCGCGGCGCTGGACGTCGACGCCGTCGGGGTGAACTGCTCCGTCGGTCCGGCGGCGATGCTCGAGGCGATCGAGCGGCTCGCCCCCGTCGTCCTGAAGCCTCTCGCGGCGCAGCCGAACGCCGGCAAGCCGCGCAACGTCGACAACCGGAACCTGTACCTCTGCAGCCCCGAGTACATGGCGACGTACGCCGGACGCTTCATCCAGGCGGGGGCGCGGATCGTCGGCGGTTGCTGCGGAACGACGCCCGAGCACCTCAAGGCGATCCTCCGGGCGGTGCGCGCCCTGCAGCCCGCCCGCCGCACGACGGTCGCCGTGACGGCGCCGCCTCCGCCTTCCGAGACGACCCCCGTTCCGGTGGAATCGCGGTCCCGTCTCGCCGCCGCCGTGTCGGAAGGGAAGGTCGTCGTCAGCGTCGAGATGCTCCCGCCGCGCGGTCTCGACCTCTCGAAGAACCTCGCGGGGGCGAAGCTCCTCGCCGACGCCGGCATCGACGCGATCAACATCCCCGACGGGCCCCGCGCCTCGGCGCGGATGAGCCCGATGGCGATGGCCGTCACGCTCGAGCGCGAGATCGGGATCGAGACGATCATCCACTACTGCTGTCGCGACCGGAACCTGCTCGGGATGCAGTCGGACCTGATCGGCGGGCATGCGCTGGGCCTGCGGAACGTCCTGCTGATCACCGGCGATCCCCCCAAACTCGGCGACTACCCCGACGCGACCGCCGTCTTCGACGTCGATTCGATCGGTCTGGCGAACATGGTCCACCGACTGAACCACGGCATCGACGTCGGCGGCAACCCGATCGGCGAGCCGACCGGGTTCTACTTCGGCGTCGGCGTCAATCCGGGCTCGCCCGATCTCGACCGCGAGATCGCCCGCTACGAGTGGAAGGTCCAGGCGGGCGCCCATTTCGCGATCACGCAGCCGGTGTTCGATCCCGAGCAGCTCCTGCGATTCCTCGAGCGGGTCCGGCACGTGAAGATCCCGCTGCTCGCAGGGGTGTGGCCGCTCGCCTCGTACCGCAACGCCGAGTTCATGAACAACGAGGTCCCGGGCGTGCACGTGCCCGACGCGATCCTCGAACGCATGCGCCGCACCGACACGAAGGACGCGGCGCGCGCCGAGGGGGTCGCGATCGCCCGCGAGGCGATCCTCGCGGTCCTGCCCTACGTGCAGGGATTCCAGATCTCCGCTCCGTTCGGGAGATACGCAACCGCGATCGAAGTGGCCGAAGTCATTCCACGGAGGACCCCCCGATGAATCGACGTTCGAAGTTCCTCGCCGCCGGCACGCTCGCCGGCCTCGTCGTGATCGTCGCCGGCTGCACCGGCGGCGGCGCTCCCCCCGCACCGGCCGCGGCCGAGCCGACCGCCCCCGCCGCCGGCTCCCCGGTCGCCGAGAACCCGCCGGCCCCGCCGCCGCAGCCCGCGCCGGTCACGCCCCCGCCCGCGAGAGCGGAGGTCGAGAAACCCAAGCCCGCGCCGAAGCCGGCCCCCGCGCCCGCGCCCGCGCCCAGACCCGAGCCGATCGTGAAGACGGTCGCCGCGGGAACGCCGATCGAGCTCGAGTTGATCGACGGCGCCTCCAGCAAGACGAGCCAGGTCGGCGACGCCGTCACCGCGCGCGTCGCCAAGGACGTCGTCGTCGACGGCGTCGTCGTTCTCGCCGCGGGGACGCGCGCCTTCGGCAGCGTCACGGAAGCCGTCCCGCTCAAGAAGATCGGCGGCCAGGCGAAGCTCGCCGTGGAGTTCAACCGCGTGGAGCGCGAGGGCGAACCCACCCCGATCGCCGCGACGTTCGCGGCGGAGGGGGAGAAGCAGTCCGGCAAGGACGCCGCGAAGATCGGCGGCGCCGCGGCCGCGGGCGCCCTGCTCGGTCGCGTCCTGTCGGATGACAAGACCAAGGGCACGGCGATCGGCGCCGTCGTCGGCGCGGCGGCCGGCACGGCGGCAGCCGCCAAGACCGGCCAGAACAACGACGTCGAGTTCGCCCCCGGGGCGACGCTCGTCGTCACCCTCAACGCCCCGGTGCAGGTCACCGTCCGGCGCTGAACCGTCCTTTGAGGATCCCGCTGTCCCCGTCGGCGGACGCCGCCGGGGACAGCGGGGCAGGAAAGGATCGAAACGGCGCGCTTCTCCGCGTGGCCCACCGGTTGCAATCCTCCGGGGCGGCCGCCTCGAGCGGCGTGGAGGATCCCGTGAACAAGCGCGTGTTTCCCGTTCTGGCGCTCCTGCTGGCGAGCGCGGCGTCGTCCGCTTGGGCCCAGGCGGCCCGCGACCACGGCGCCTTCCAGTTCCGCCTCGGCGGATTCATGCCGCAGGCGAACAGCGAGTTCTGGGACTCGAACTTCGACGCCTACACGCTCGACTCGAGCGACTTCAACGATGCGATGCTCGGGGGAAGCTACGTCTTCTCGGCGTCCAATTTCGTCGAGGTCGGCTTCAACCTCGACTTCTACGACTCCGTGGCCCGCTCGGCGGACGTCGACTTCACCGACCAGTTCGGAAACGCGATCCTTCACGACACGTCGCTGCGCCTGGTTCCCATGACGGTCGACGTGCGCGTGTTGCCCGCGGGTCGTTACGCGATGCGAGGCCAGGGCGGCCGAATCGCCGTGCGTCGCCCCGTGCCGTACCTCGGTGCCGGACTCGGCTTCAACTATTGGGAGTTCGAGGAGGTCGGCGACTTCGTCGACGATCCGGGCGCTCCCGAACCGGCCGTGATCTTCGACCGCGTCGCGGACAGCGGCACCGACTTCGAGACACACGTGCTCGCGGGGATCGAGGTCCCGGTGAGCCCCTTCTGGAGCCTGACCTTCGAGGGGCGTTATTCGTGGTCGGAGGCGGAGACGGACGGCCGGCTCGCCGACCTCTACCCCGGGAAGATCGACCTGGGCGGCGCGGCGTTCTTCTTCGGCGCGTCGGTGCGGTTCTAGCGGGAGAGCGGCGGCTCGGGCTCGGTCTCGCCGAGGGCCGCCGCCACCTTCCGCAGCAGCACCTCGTTGACGTTCATCCCCTTGCGGACGACGTCGTCGATGCCCGCCGCCAGCAGGCGGTTCCACCCCTCGCCGTACATCTCGGATTCGTCCTCGGCGGTGAAGGCAAGCACGGGGCAGGTCTTCGGGTGGCGCCGCAGGAGCTCGAGCCCGTCCTCTCCGTTCGCGAGGTAGATGTCCAGGAGGATGATGTCGACCGGACCCTCGCGAAGCGCCGCCGACGCCTCGTCCACGTTGCGTGCGGCCTTCACCTCGTACTTCCCGCGAAGGGCCTCGCGCGCGATCTCGAGGAAGTACTCCATGTCCTCGACGACGAGCACCGTCGCCCGGTGGCCGGGCGGCGCCGCGGGGCGCGCGGACGCGGGGGCGAAGTGCAGTCCGCAGCGGGGGCAGATGACCTCGTTCGACGGCGCCGCGGCGGCAGGCGCGGCCGGCGGCGGGACCGGCGACGGGACCGGTGCAGGGAACGCGGGAGCCTGCACCGCGATCGACGCCCCGCAGGCCTGGCATTTCACGACGCCGCCGGTGGCCGGGATCTTCGTGGTGTCGACCAGGTAGCCCTTGCCACATGCCGAGCAGCGGACTTCGATCTTCACTTCTTCGCCTCGAGCGCCGGATCCGGCAGGAACGGCAGGGGGTCGACCGTGACGCCGCCGCGTCGAACCTCGAAGTGGACGTGTTCGGTGGTCGCGTTCCCGGACCGTCCCACGAGCGCGATCTCGGCGCCGCGCTCCACGACGTCGCCGGCGGCGACGAGGTTCTTCGAGTTGTGCGCGTAGACGGTCTGCTCGCCGTCGCCGTGATCGACGACCACGACCCTGCCGTAACCGCGCTGCTGTCCGGCGAAGACGACGCGGCCCGCGCGCGCCGCGAGGACGCGGTCGCCCCGCCCGCCGCGGATGTCGATCCCGCGGTGGACGTTGCGTCGCCGGCGCTGCCCGTACGGTGCGATCACCTCGCCTGCGATGGGCCAGACGTAGCCGTTGGGCCCGACCGGCAAGGTGGCCTCCGGAATCGCGGCGACGGGCGTCTCGGGGATCGGCGCGGGATACGGCGGGACGTCCACCGCGCCGATCGCGCCGGGGATGAAGATCGCCTGCCCCACCTCGAGTCGCTCCGGATCGGGGATCGCATTCGCGTCGGCGAGTTGCTCGACGGTCGTCCCGTACGCGCGCGCGATGCGCCAGAGGGTCTGCCCGGCCTGGACGACGTGGAAGATGCCCGTCGGTTCGTCGGGCTCCTCGGGCTCGGGTCGGATCGGGGGCGGCGGCTCGACGAGATCGGTCGGCGGCGGGGGCGTCGGAGTCGGCGTAGGGTCGATCGACGGTTGCGGCCGATAGGCGAGCAGACACGAAGGAAGCAGAATCATCGACGCCGCGACAAGTCCCACGGCGACCCCGCGTGGGGTGCGGCGATCTCCCGGCGTCGACACGGGGCGACTATAGGCGCGTCCCGGGACCGGGACAACCCCGTCCGTGTGGCGCTCGGCCCACCCCTGCCTATAATCCGAGGTCGATTTCCCGAGGAGAGCCCATGACCGTTCAGCCCCGCGTCGCCGTGCTCTTGCTCCTCTTCGGCTCGCTCTGGGCCGCATCCTCCGCCCGCTGTGCTCCCGCCGGCGCTCCGGCCGCGCCCCCCGCCCCGAGCTCGGTCGCGAAGGTCGGGCCCGCCGTGCCCGGCGCGCCGTTTCCGGCGTGGACGTACACGAACCTGAATCCCGCCGCGGGACCCGCGAAGGTCGACCTGGCGACCGTCCTCGGCAAGCAACCCGTGATGCTCGTCTACTGGATCGCCGGCAATCTCCGATCGGAACAGGTGCTCCGGGAAGCCGAGGCGCTCGGCAAGGCCGCCGGGCCGCGCCTCGCCGTCTTCTCGATCGCTTCCCCGCCGATGGGGAGCAGCGACGTGAACCCGATCCGACAGCGCCTGAGCGAGATGAAGATCCAGATCCCGTGCCTCAACGACGAAGGGTTCCGGCTCGCGCAGCAGCTCGCCGTGAAGTCGGTCCCGTCGATCTCCCTCGTCGACGCCTCGGGGGTCCTTCGCCTGGTCGGCGCCGGCTCGCCGAAGCAGTCCGTCGAGTACAAGCTGACCGTCGCCGACGCCATCAAGCGCCTCGGCCAGACCGGCCAGCTCGGGACCTACGGCGAGCTTCCCCGCTACGAGCCGGTCGTGGAGCTTTTCGGCACGAAGCCCCCGGCGTTCGATCTCCCCGCCGCGGAGGACGGCATCCCGCGCAGCTCCAAGAGCCTGCTCGCGAGCGACAAGATCAACGTCTTCGTCTTCTGGGCGATCGACTGCCCGCACTGCACGCAGTTCATGCCGAAACTGAACGCCTGGGTGAAGGACCACCGCGACGGGGTCAACGTCGTCAGCCTCGCACGCGTCATGAACGACACCCTCAAGACACGTACCCAGGAGTTCGTCCGCCTCAACGGCTTCGTCTTCCCGACCCTGATCGACAAGGACTTCGCCGTGGCCCAGCAGTACAACGTGATCGCCACGCCGACGATCCTGATCCTGCGTCCGGACGGGACCGCGGACTCGATCATGCCGGCGAGCGAGACCGACTTCGACAAGTTCTTCGCGGCGAAGAAGAAGGCGTTGCTGGGGAAGTCCTAGCTCCCGCCGGCGGCGAGCGCCGGAAGCCGCGAGAGGTCCCGCAGCACGCCGGGCCCGGGAGCCAGCCGCCCCCGGCGGTCCACGAGTACCGCGTCGATCCCCGCCGCCCGCGCTCCGTCGCCGTCGAGCTCGGCGACGTCGCCGACGTGCAGCGCCTCCGCCGGCCGTGCGCCCAGGCGCTTCAGCGCGCGGCGGAAGATCTCGGGGTCGGGTTTCTCGATCCCCTCGAAACAGGACACGACGACCGCGTCGAAGCGCGACGCGAGGTCGAGGCGTTCGAGGAGTCGCGGCAGGCGCGAGTCCCAGTTCGACACGACGGCGAGCCGTACTCCGGCGCGACGCAACACGTCGAGGGTGGGGAGGACCTCGTCGGGGACCTCCCAGGCCGCGGCGTCGAGGAACGCGTCGCGCAGCGGGCCGAGGGCGTCGACGGCTTCCGATCCGGGGACGCGCGAGGTCACACCCGCGACGAACCGGCGCCAGTACCCCTCCTCGCCGTCGGGGAAGAAGCCGTACCGGTCCGCGCCGGGCGGGATCGCGCGGTCGAGGTCGCGCCACGAGGCGAGGATCGCCGCCTCGAACGACGCCTCCGACGCAGTGACGCCGAACGTCGAGAAGACCCTCGCGTAGACCGCGCCGTAGGACGCCCGGGGGGACAGGATCGTCCCCCCGGCGTCCAGCAGGACGAACGGGTAACGCAAGCCTCTCGTCAGGCGGCGGGCTTCTGGAAGGCCGCCGCGTCCACGACGGGATCGACCTCGAACGACTCGAGGTCGTAGGTCGCGAACTCCTGTCCGTCGATCGTGACGACCTGCTTGTGCGGCACCTGGCGGCCGCCCACGTCGCGGTAGTCCGAGAAGCGGACGTCGTACGCTCCAGGAGCACCCTGCGGCGTCTCGCCCTGATAGGTCTGCCTCAGGACCTTCCCGTCGGAGGCGACCCACAGGCGCGACTCCACGCCGCGCAGCGTCACCGACACGACGTCGCAGGCGACGCCGTCGACGTCCTCCTTCCCGGCGCCGACCGCCTCGGCGTCGCCGGCGTACCGCACGATGCTCCGCAGGTCGTGCGCGAGGTCCTTCTTCGCCTTTTCGACTGCCGGAGGCGGCAGGTCCCGAACCTGGCCGCCCGACGTCATGAACGACGCATCTTCGGCGACCACGATCGTCTGCTCCCCCATCGGGGACTGGATGGTGACGTGCATCCGGTCCGGGAAGGCGAGGAGCAGCGTCTGACCGAGTTGTATTTTCTGTCCACCGAAGTTGATGGTGCGCTTGGTCTTCGCCCGGATCGCCTTCACCGACGTCGCGTCCTTGCCCCCGAGCGCGGCGGCCGCGCGCGCGAGGACCTGCTTCCCGGCCGCCGCCGTGGCGCCGGTCTTCGCGACCTTCGGCGCGGCGTCGGGGGGCGGGGGGATCGTGATGTCGAGCGTCGTCACCTTGCCGAGCGTGGAGAGGGGCTTGCCGAAGTCCGCGGCCTTGCCCGCGATCATCACGGTCAGGGCATCCGGCTTGACGTATTGCTTCGCGACGCGCGCCACGTCTTCCTTGGTGACCTTCTCGATGTTGGCGCGGTAGGTCTCGAGATAGTTCGCCGGGAGGCCGTAGTAGGCGTTGTTGATCTGCTGCCCGAGGATCTTGTCGCGGGAGTCGTAGTTGAAGACGAACGAGTTGAGGATCGACTCCTTCGCGCGCTTGAGCTCCTCGTCGGAGGCCGGGTTCGTGATGATCCCGGAGATCTCCTCGCGCAGGGCCGCGACGGCGTCGAAGACGCTCGCCGACTTGGTCTGCATCTGCGCCTGGAAGAGGCCGGGCGCGGTGAAGCCGGCGCCCAGGCCCCCGCCCACGCTGTAGGCGAGCCCCTTCTTCGAGCGGATGTTCGAGAACATGCGCGCGGAGAAGCCGCCGCCGAGCACCTCGTTCATGACCTGCACGGCGAAGAAGTCGGGGTTCTTCCGGTCGATCCCCAGGTGCGCCATCCCGACCGTCGCCTGCGTGACGTCGGACTTCTCGACGAAGAAGACGCCGGGGTTGGCCTCCTTGCGGTACGCCGGGGTCGGCAGCGGCGCCTCGGCTCCCTTCGGCCACGCCCCGAACGCCGCCTCGATCTTCTTGCGCATCTCCTTCGAGTCGAAGTCGCCCACGACTCCGAGGAGCACGTTGTTGGGCTGCCAGTACTTCTTGTGGAAGGCCACGACGTCGTCGCGGGTGATCGCGGCGACGGTCGCGTATTCCGTGGTCCGCGCCAGCGGGGAATCGGCGCCGTAGACGAGCTTGCGCAGCTCGCGGCCGGCGATCCCGTTGATGTCGTCGTTGCGCCGGGCGATGCCCGTGCGCTCCTGCACCTTCGCGAGGTCGATCTTGTCCTGCGGGAAGGCCGGGTTGCGGAGCACGTCCACGAAGACCTTCAGGACGTCGTCGAAATCCTGCTTGAGGCAGTTCATCGACGCGCCGGAGACGTCGTCGTCGACGAACGTCTCGACGTTGGCGGCCTTCGCGGCGAGGAACTCGTCCATCGTGTCGGCGGGCATGGAGGCGGTTCCGCCCGAACGCTGCGCCTGACCCAGGACCGAGCCGAGCCCGATCTTGTCGGCGGGCTCGAGGTAGGAGCCGGCGCGCACGCGGGCGGTCACGGTGATCAGCGGCAGCTCGGTGTCGGGCATGAGCCACACGCGCATGCCGTTCTTGAGGGTGAACGACTCCGTCTGCGGGACCTTGAAGTCCGGCAGGGTCGGGTACTTGATGTCGGTGTAGACCTTCGCCTGGGCGAAGGCCGGGAGCGCCGAGAGGACGATCGCGGCGGCGAGGAGCAGGCTCTTCGTTCGCTTCATGGTTCCGGCTCCTAGTTCGACGCCGCGGCGTCGCTGTTCTCGAGCATCGCCACGGTCCGGTTGTTCTTGACGAAGGTGGCCTTCGCGACGCGCAGGATGTCTTCCTTCGTCACCTTGTCGATCTTCTCGACGGACCGGAAGATCTCCCGCCAGTCCCCGTACCGCGCCTGCGCGGAGGCGAGCTGGATGGCCAGCCCCTGGTTGTCGTCGAGGCCGCGGATGAGGTTGGCCTTGGCCTGCGTCTTCACGCGGGCGAGTTCCTCGTCGGTGACCGGCTCGCTCTGGATCTTCGCGATCTCCTCGCGGATCGCCTCCTGCACCTGCGGGTTCGTCGCCCCCGGCGCGGGGATGGCGAAGAACAGCATGAGGTTCGGGTACTTGTCGCCGGGGTAACCGGGGAACGCCCCCGTCTGGGCGGCGAGCTTCTTGTCGCGGACGAGGCTGCGGTAGAGGCGCGACGTCCGGCCGCTCGAGAGGATGTCCGACATCGCCTGGAAGACCGCGTCGTCGGGATGGCCGGACGCGGGCTTGTGGTACCCCTCGACGTAGACGGGCTGCGCCTTGTCGGGAATCACGATCGTCTTCTCGGCGATCTGCGGAGGCTCGACGGTGCGCAGCGGGTCGGGCTTGGGCGCCTTCGGCAGGCGGCCGAAGTACTTGTCGAGGATCGGGACGATCTCCTTGGCCTTGACGTCGCCCACGATCGCGACCGTCATGTTGGCGGGGACGTAGTACTTGCGGAAGAACGCCTGGCCGTCCTGCACCGAGAACGACATCAGGTCGCTCATGTACCCGACGACCGGCTGCTTGTACGGGTGGGACGAAAACGCCACCATTCCGAACTGCTCGATCATGCGGCCGATCGGGTTGCTCTCCGTGCGCAGCCGCCGCTCCT
>DASVAW010000057.1 GCA_036376135.1 Candidatus Polarisedimenticolaceae bacterium
AGGAGCCGCCATGAACGTCTCGCGCAAGACCGGGTTCGTGTTGTTGCTGGTTCTCGCGCTCGTCTCGAGTGCTCCTTCGGCCGTGTCCGCGGAGAAGAAGCTCCCGAACGTCGTCATCCTGGCCACGGGGGGCACGATCGCCGGCGCGGCCGCGTCCGGCACCCAGGCGGGGTATACCTCGGGCGCCGTGACGATCGACGCGATGCTCGCCGCCGTCCCGGGAATCCGGGACCTGGCGAACGTCAAGGGCGAGCAGATCTCCAACGTCGGCTCGCAGGACATGTCCTTCGACATTCTTCTGACCGTCGCCAAGCGGATCAACGCCCTGCTGGCGACGAAGGAGGTCGACGGCATCGTCGTCACGCACGGCACCGACACGATGGAAGAGTCGGCGTTCTTCCTGAACCTCGTGGTGAAGAGCGACAAGCCCGTCGTGCTGGTGGGCTCCATGAGGCCGTCCACCGCGGTCAGCGCCGACGGTCCGCTCAACCTCTACAACGCCGTCGGCGTCGCGGTGGACCCCGCGGCGAAGGGGCGGGGCGTGCTCGTGGTCATGAACGACTGGATCCACGGCGCCCACTCGCTCACGAAGACCAGCACGACCGCCGTCCAGACATTCCTCTCGCCCGTTCGCGGCCTCGTCGGGGTCGCCACCTACGGGAAAAACGACTTCTACAGCTCGCCCGGGTGGAAACACACGACCGGAAGCGAGTTCGACGTGACGAACGTGACGAAGCTTCCGCGCGTGGACGTGATCTTCGCGAGCGTGGACATGTCCCCGGACCTGATCGACGCTTCGGTGGCGGGCGGCGCCAAGGGGATCGTGATCGCCGGGGTCGGCAACGGCAACATGAACAAGGCCTCCCTCGAGGCCGCGGCACGCGCCGCGAAGAAGGGGGTCGTCGTCGTCCGCAGCAGCCGCGTGGCGACCGGATCGGTCGGGCGGAACGTGGAGGTCAACGACGACGAGCTCGGCCTTCTCGCCTCCGACGAGCTGAATCCGCAGAAGGCGCGGATCCTCCTGACCCTCGCCCTGCTCAAGCCGCGCCCGCTTCCGGAGCTCCAGAACCTGTTCTACGCGTACTGACCATGATCTGGATCGAGCTCCTCATCTTCCTGGCGTGCATCCTCGTGGGTGCACGCCTGGGAGGGATCGCCCTCGGCACGATCGCGGGGATCGGGCTCGTCGTCTTCGTCTTCGGCTTCGCGCTTCCCCCGGGCGGTCCCCCGGGGGTCGTCATCGGGATGATCCTCGCGGTCATCACGGCCCTCGCCACGATGCAGGCGGCGGGAGGGCTCGACTACCTCGTGGGGCTCGCCGAGCGGATCCTGCGCAAGAACCCGCAGTACATCACCTTCGTCGCGCCGATCGTCACCTACGTCCTCGTCCTGGCGTCCGGCACGGCGCACGTCATCTACGCGCTCCTCCCGGTCATCGCCGAGGTCTCCCGCAAGGCCGGAATCCGTCCCGAGCGTCCGCTGTCGATCAGCGTGATCGCGGGCTGCCAGGGGGTCGTCGCGTCCCCCATCTCGGCCGCGACGGTCGCGATGATGGGCCTCCTGGCCGCGCGGGACGTCTCCCTTCCCCGGATGCTGGCGATCCTGATCCCCTCCACGTTCCTTGCGGTTGTGATCGGCGCGTTGTCCGTCGCGTGGCGGGGGAAGAAGCTCTCGGAGGACGCCGCGTACGGGAAGCTCCTCGCCGAGGGAAAGGTGAAGCCGCCGGAGGCGCTTCCGGAGCTGCGCGGGCGGATGCTCCTCAACGCCCGAGGCTCGACGATCCTCTTCCTCGCGGGGATCGTCGCCGTCGTGCTGATCGGGATGTTCCCCGACCTGAGGCCCGCCTACACCGTCGGCGGGAGCGAGGGGGCGACGACCGACCAGGTGGACATGGGGGCGGCGATCATGATCGTGATGATCGCGATCTCCGGGCTGACGATGGTCCTGTTCAAGGCCTCGCCGGAGACCGCGCTCAAGGGCACGATCATGAAGAGCGGCGTCACCGCGGTGATCTGCATCATCGGGGTGGCCTGGCTCGGGTCGTCGTTTTTCGAGGGGAACAGGCCGGCGATCGTCGGCGGGATCTCGGGGCTCATCGGGCAGTACCCCTGGACCTTCGCCGCCGGGCTGTTCTTCCTCTCGGCGATGCTCTTCAGCGCCGCCGCGACGGTCGCGATCCTCGTCCCCGTCGGGGTGGCGCTCGACCTGCCGACCGCGCTGCTCGTCGCCTTCTACCCGGCGGCGAACACCATGTTCCTGCTTCCGACCTACGGGACCCTGCTCGCCGCGGTGTCGTTCGATCAGACGGGGACGACGCGTATCGGGAAGTACGTCCTCAACCACAGTTTCATGCTTCCGGGTCTCGTCACGACCGTCTCGGCGGTTATCCTTGCGATGGTTCTGAGCTCGCTGCTCCCGCTGTGAGCTCTTCTTCTTCACGGAGGAGACGATGAGACGGTTCCCGAGCTTCCCGGCGGTCGTCGCGCTGGCGGCGATCGCCACCGCAGCCCCGTCCTCGTGGGCGGCGACCGAATGCAAGGCGGAGGTGCGCGCCACGGAGAAGACCGACCAGGTCACCGACGAGGCGATCACCAAGGTCTACGCGGTCGAGGTCGATACCGACGTCGACTGCGCCAAGGTCTACGTGGACTTCACGGTGACCGAGCGGCTCTTCAACGGCGAGGAGATCACGTCGAAGCACCGCGGATGGCGCAAGGTCTCGAGCGAAGGGACGCTGTACAGGGCGGATTACCGCATCGCCAAGGACAGCACGATCAAGGACTGGAAGTTCGAGGTCTTCCGTTGCGTCGTGTGCGGAACGGAGTAGGGGAGAACGCGATGAAGACGATTACCGGAATCCTCCTCGGCGCGCTCGCGCTCGCCGGAACCTCCCTTCCCGCCGCCTCCCAGACCGCGTCGGACATCGCGCTGACGCGGGCGGAGATCCAGACGGCCCGGCAGGCGCTCGTCGCCGAGGGCCTGAATCTCACCGAGGAGGAGGCGCTGGCCTTCTGGCCGGTCTACCGGGACTACCGCGTGGAGATGGCCCGGCTCGGCGACCGCCTCGTCAAGGTCATCACCGAGTTCGTCCCGAACGCCGAGAAGCTGACCGACGAGCAGGCGACGCGCCTTCTCGACGAGTTCCTGGACCTCAAGGGCGACGAGGTCTCGCTCAAGAAGAAATACGTGGGCGTCTTCCGGAAGCTGCTGCCCGCTCCGAAGGTCACGCGCTTCTTCCAGCTCGAGAACAAGCTCGACGCGGTCATCCAGTACGAGCTGGCGGCGACGGTGCCCCTGGCGCGTTGACGGGCGAGGAGTCCTCATGGCGACGTTCAAGGAACGGTACGCGGCGGGGAAGGCGATGCGGGAGGCGTGCCCCCGCGAGAAACACGCGGCCTGGAAGCCTCCGAAGGGGCGGCCGAACCCGGTGGACACGGTGCTGAAGGCGGAGAGGGGACGCCTTCCCGACCTGCTCCCTCTCCGCCACGGACGGATGGTCCGCTCCCCGTTCACCTTCTATCGGGGCTCGGCGCTCGCCATGGCCGAGGACCTCGCGTCCACGCCGACCTCGGGGATCCGCGTCCAGTGCTGCGGGGACTCCCACCTGAGCAACTTCGGCGGGTTCGCGACCCCCGAGCGGAAGGTCATCTTCTCCATCAACGACCTGGACGAGACCCTGCAGGCTCCGTGGGAATGGGACGTCAAGCGCCTCGCGGCGAGCTTCGTCGTCGCGAGCCGGGACAACGCGCTGCGGGACACCGTGGCCCGGGACGCGGCCGCAACCTGCGTCCGAACCTACCGCGAGTCGATGGCCGAGTTCAGCCGGATGAAGTCGCTCGAGCTCTGGTACGTCGCCATGGCGGCGGACGACCTGGTGGCGAACATCAAGGACCCCGCCCTCCGGCGCCGGGCGCTGAATCGGCTCCAGAAGGAACGGGCCCGAAGCGTCGCGGAGGACATCTTCCCGAAGCTCGTCGAGCGGAAGGGGCAGCAGGCCTTCATCAAGGATCAACTCCCCACGATCTTCCACATGCCCGGCCATGCGCCGGGCGAGATCAAGCAGGCGCTCCGGGAGGCGTACGCCGCCTATCGCGAGACCCTCACCCACTCCGCCCGATCCCTGCTCGACCGGTTCGAGATCCGGGACGTCGCGATCAAGGTCGTGGGGATCGGCAGCGTCGGGACGGCGTGCTGGGTGTTCCTGCTCACCGCCGGCGAAGACGACCCGCTCTTCCTCCAGGTGAAGGAGGCGCGCCCGTCGGTCCTCGAGCGGTTCGCCGGGAAGAGCCCGTTCGCGAACCACGGACAGCGGGTCGTGAACGGCTACCGGATCATGCAGCCGGCCAGCGACATCTTCCTGGGGTGGAGCCGGGGTCCGAAGCGCCACTACTTCGTCCGTCAGCTCCGGGACATCAAGATCAGCATCCGCGTGGAGACCTTCGGCCCTTCGGAGATGGGCCTCTACGCCTCCTGGTGCGGCCGGGCCCTGGCGCTCTCCCACGCCCGCTCCGGCGGCGCGATCGAGCTCAGCGGGTACATGGGGAAGAGCGACACGTTCGACCGGGCGATCGCCGCCTTCGCCATGGCCTACGCCGACCAGAACGAGAAGGACCACGCGGCCCTCGCCCGCGCGGTCCGCAGCGGCAAGGTCCAGGCGGTCGTCGAGGAGGCGAAGTAACCGCTCAGGGAGCCGGAGCCCCCTCGGGGGACGCGGGCCAGCCTCCGCCCAGCGCCTTGTAGAGACCCACGAGCGACGTGAGGTTGGCGCCGATGCTCTGCGCCTCGTCGAGCTCCGCGTTGAAGAGGGAGCGCTGCGCGTCGAGGACCTCGAGGTAGTCGGCGACTCCGCCGCGGTACCGCAGCTCGGCGAGCTCGAGGACCTTGCGCTCGGCCTTGACGCGCTCGGTTTGCGCCGCGCGCCCCTCGCCGGTCTTCCGGTACGACACGAGGGCGTCCTCGGTCTCGCGGAAGGCCTTGAGGATCGTGCGTTCGTACGCGTAGAGGGTCTGACGCTGCTGTGATTCCGTCACCTCGACCCGGCGCCGGTTCTTGCCGGCGTAGAAGATCGGCTGCAGGAGATTGCCGAGGATGTTCCAGGACTTGCTGGAACCGTCGAAGAGGTTGTCGAGCTCGGTGCTGGTGTAGCCGTAGGAGCCGGTGAGGGCGATGCGCGGGTAGAGAAGCGCCTTCGCCGCACCGATGTTCGCGGTGGAGGCGGCCAGCGCCTGCTCGGCCTCGCGGACGTCGGGACGGCGGTCGAGCAGCTCCGAGGGAAGGCCGGCGGGTACGGCGGCGGGCAGTTTCTGGGCGTCGAGCGCGCGACCGCGAAGGACCTCGCCCGGGTTCCGCCCGAGGAGCACGGACAGCTCGTTCTCCTTGAGGGCGATCAGTCGCTCCAGGTCGGCGACCACCGTCTCGACCCGGCGGAGCTCCGCCTCGGCCTGGCGGAAGTCGATCTCGGGGGTGATCCCGCCCTCGAATCGGTCCTTCGCGAGCTGCAGGTACTCGCGCCGCGACTCGATCGTCCGGCGGGAGATCTCGAGCCGGCGGTCGTAGTCGCGCAACTCGAAGTAGGCCCGGGCCACGTCCGCGACGAGGGCGAGGACGGCGGCGCGCCGGGCCTCCTGCGTGCCGAGGAAGACCGCCTTCTGGGCCTCCGTGGTCCGTCGAACGCGCCCGAAGAAGTCGAGCTCCCAGGAGATGTTCACCCCGACGGAATAGACCTCGGTGTCCGTGCCGTCGGCGGTGGCGTTCTGGTCTCCTTCCGGGGTGTGCAGGAGGCTGCCCGCGTTGAAGCGCAGCTTGCCGGCCGTCGCGGAAGCGTCGAGCATCGGCCAGTAGTCCGCCTTCGCGAAGCCGTAACGCGCCCGCGCCTCCTCGATCCGCTCGACGGCGATCTTGAGGTCCTTGTTCTCGACGAGCGCGATGCGGATGAGCTCCTGGAGCTGCGCGTCGTCGAAGACCTCCCACCAGGGCGTGTTGGCCAGGCTCTGGGCCTCGGCGGTCGGGATCTCGCGCCACGTCGGAGGGGTCGTGACGGGCGGGCGCTGGTAGTCCGGTCCGAGCCGGCATCCCGCGGCCAGGAGCAGCGAAGCGACGACGAGAAGTCGGCGTTCCATGTCAGTGCCCTCCCTCGTGGGACGGCGCGGGCGTGGGCGGCGGCGCCTCGGTCGCCGCGTGTTTCTTCCTGCGGCCCAGGGACTCGACGAAGGTGTAGTTCCCCGGGATCAGGAACACCCCGAGGGCGGTGGCGACCAGCATGCCGAAGAAGACGGCGGTGCCCATCACGTTCTGGGCGCCGGCGCCGGCACCGCTCGCCTTCATCAGCGGCACGACGCCGAGGATGAACGCGAAGGCGGTCATGAGGATCGGGCGGAAGCGCAGGCGGGCCGACGTCAGCGCGGCCTCCTCGTAGCTCATCCCCTCGTCGTGTTTGGCCTTGGCGAACTCGACGATCAGGATCGCGTTCTTGGCGGCGAGGCCGATGAGCATGATGTTGCCGATCTGCACGTAGACGTTGTTGTCGTACCCGGTCAGCCACACGCCGAAGAACGCCCCGAGGACGACGAGGGGCGAGCCGAGCAGCACCGCCCACGGGAGACGCCAGCTCTCGTAGAGGGCGGCGAGCAGCAGGAAGACGACCACGATCGCGGCCACGAGGGTCGGCGCCGCGGGCGGGGCGGTCTTCTCCTGGTAGGACATCTGGGAGTAGGCGAAGCCCATCTCCGGGGGCATCGTCTCCTTGAACACCTCCTCGAGGGCGGTGAGCGCCTGCCCTGAGGCGAACCCGCGCCCCGGCACGCCGTTGAGCTCGACCGAGCGGAGCAGGTTGAAGCGGTTCGTGAGCTCCGTGCCTCCCTGGGCCGTGACGGTCACGAGCGTCCCGAGCGGGATCATGTCGCCGGTGGTCTTGCTCCGCACCCAGATGTCGTCGATGTCCTCCGGCTTACGCCGGTACTCGGCCTCGGCCTGGACGTAGACCCGGTAAAGGCGGCCGAACCGGTTGAAGTCGTTCACATAGCTGCCCCCCAGGCTCGAGGCGAGGGCCTGGAAGGCCTCGTTCACGGGGACGCCGAGCTTGCGCGCCTTCTCCCGGTCGAGCTCGACTTTGACCTGCGGGTAGCGCGGGTCGAACGACGTGAAGATGTTCCCGATCTCCGGGCGCTTCCGCGCGGCGTCCATGAACTGCCGGCTCAGCTCGCCGAGCCGATCCACCGACAGGCCGCCGCTGCGGTCCTGAAGCAGGAAGTTGAAGCCCGCGGAGGCGCCGAACCCGGAGATCGTCGGGATGTTGAACGGGAAGACCACGGCGTCCGGGATGCGGGAGACCTGGGCGTGGATGCGGCGCATGAACGCGGTGACGTGCATCTCGTCGCCGTGCCGCTCCTCCCAGGGGACCAGGCGCACGAAGATCGTTCCGAAGTTGGGCTGGTAGGTGCTCGTGACCACGCCGTAACCGCCGATCGTCTGGAACGACTCGACTCCCTCCAGCTTCCCCACGATGGCCTCGACCTGCGCGAGCACGGCGCTCGTGCGCTCGAGAGAGGCCGCGGGGGGCAGGGTCACGTTGATCCCGAAGATCCCCTGGTCCTCCTCGGGAATGAACCCGGCGGGGAGCTTCCCGCCGAAGAAGCCCGCGCCGACGGCCACCAGGGCCACGAGGCCGATGGTGAGGACCGAGCGGCGCACGAGCATCTGGGCGCCCTTGACGTAGCCGCTCGTCGTCTTGTCGAAGACCTTGTTGAACCCGCGGAAGAACGCGCCGAGCGGCCCGCGCGCCGGCTTCGCGGGTTTCAGGAGCATCGCCGCCAGGGCGGGGGAGAGCGACAGCGCGCTGAAGGCCGAGAGCAGCACCGAGATCGCGATCGTGAGGGCGAACTGCTGGTACATGCGGCCGGTGAGGCCGGGAATGAAGGCGACCGGGATGAAGACCGCCGAGAGGATCAGGGCGATTCCGACGACCGGCGCCGACACCTCCTTCATCGCCTGGATCGTCGCATCCCTCGGCGTCATCCCGTGCTCGATGTGGTGCATCACCGCCTCGACCACGACGATCGCATCGTCCACGACGATCCCGATGGCGAGGACGAGACCGAACATGGAGAGCGTGTTGACCGAGAAGCCGAGGATCGGGAAGAAGATGAAGGTCCCGATGAGGGAGACCGGAACCGTGAGCAGCGGGATGATCGTGGCCCGCAGGTTCTGCAGGAAGATGAAGACCACGAGGGTGACGAGGACCACGGCCTCGATGAAGGTGTGGAAGATCGACTCGATCGAGGCCTCGACCGCGGGGGTCGTGTCGTAGACGATCCGGTAGTCCAAGTCGGCCGGGAAGAACTCCTTCGCCGTCCGCATCGCCTCGTAGATCCCCTCCGCGGCCTTGAGCTGGTCGGCCCCGGGGAGGAGATAGACCGCCATGGCGCCCGCGGCCTTCCCGTCGAGCCGGCCGAAGGAGTTGTAGTCCTGCGACCCGAGCTCCACCCGGCCGACGTCTTTGACCCGGATCGTTCCGCCCGTCTCCGACTCGCGGATGATGATCTCGGCGAACTCCTCCGCCGTGACGAGGCGTCCCGGAGCGCTGACCGTGTAGGTGAACTCCTGGTCCTTCGGGGACGGGCGCATCCCGATGCGGCCCGCCGGGGCCTGGAGGTTCTGCTCCTTGATCGCCGACATCACGTCGGAGGGGGTGAGGGCGAACTTGGCCAGCTTGTCGGGCCTGAGCCAGATCCGCATGCCGTAGTCGGTGCCGCCGAAGAGATCGACCTGCGCGATCCCGGGGATGCGCAGGAGCTGGTCGCGGACGTTGATCCCGCAGTAGTTGATCAGGAAGTTCGCGTCGTACGTCCCGTCGGGGGAGTAGAGCGAGATCAGCATCAGGATGCTGGGGCTCTGCTTCTTGACGGTGATCCCTTGCGTGATCACCTCCTGCGGGAGCCGCGCCTGGGCCGAGGACACGCGGTTCTGGGTGAGCACGTTGGCCATGTCCTGGTTCGTGCCCACCTCGAAGTTGACGTCGAGCTGCATGCGGCCGTCGGAGGTGTTCGACGACTTCATGTAGACCATGCCCTCGACGCCGTTCACCTCCTGCTCGACCGGGGTGGCGACCGACTGCTCCACCGCCACGGCCGAGGCGCCGGGGTAGTTGGCGGTGACGCGGATGGTCGGAGGCGCCAGGAACGGGTACATCTCGAACGACAGGCCGCGAAGCGAGTTGAGGCCCAAGAGCACGATGAGGATCGAGATGACGATCGCGACGATCGGCCGGCGGATGAAGAAATTGGCCATGACCGGCTACCCTTCCACGATCGTCGTGACCTCGGGCTTGACCTTCATGCCCGGCCTCACCTTCTGCAGCCCCTCGACCACGACGCGATCGCCCGCCTTGAGGCCTTCGTCGATCAGCCAGAGATTCCCGATCCGCTGGCCGGGGGTCACCATGCGGATCTCGACGGTGTCGTCGGCGCCGACGACCGCGACGTTGTAGATCCCCTGCAGCTCCGAGACCGACCGCTGGGAGACCAGGATCGCCCCCTGCTTGACGTCCACCGCCACGCGAACGCGCGCGTATTGCCCGGGGCGCACGATCCCGCCGGGGTTGGGAAACGCCGCCTCCATCAGGATCGTGCCGGTCGCCGGATCCACGTTGCGGTCGACGAACACGAGATTGCCCTTCTCGGCGTGCACGGAGCCGTCGGCGAGGATCAGCTCGAAGGGGTTCTGGACCGGGTCGGCGGAGACGCCGCGCTCCTCACGCCGCCGCGCGTAAAAGAGGTAGTCGCGCTCCGGGATCGTGAAGCGGACGTGGATCGTCTCGACCTGGGAGATGTGCGTGAGCAGCTCGCTCTGACCGCGGCCCACGAGAGTCCCGGGGTATACCTCCGTCTTTCCCACGAGGCCGGTTTCGGGAGCGAGGACCCGCGTGTAGCCGAGGTCGATCTCGGCCTGCGTGACCTGGGCCTTCGCGGCGTCGACCGCGGCCTCGGCCGCGCGCTGTACGACGACCGCCGTCTCGTAGTCCTGTCGCGAGATGGCGTTCTTGGCGACGAGGGGCTCGTAGCGGACCACGTCCTGCGTGGCGCGGGCGAGTTGAGCTTCGGCCTCCGCGAGCGAGCCCTTCGCCTGGGCGAGGGCGGCCCGGAACTGACTCGGGTCGATCGTGTAGAGGAGCTGTCCCTTGCGGACGAGCGTGCCCTCCTTGAAGTCCACGCTCTGGAGGAACCCCTCGACCCGGGCGCGAACCTCGATTTCCGTCGATCCCCGCGTCTGGCCGATCGCCTCGATGTAGATGGGCACGTCCTTCTGCAGGACGGCCGCCACCTTCACGTCGGGCGGCGGCGGAGGCGGAGCCTCCGTCTTGCCGGCGCAGCCGCAAAGGGCGAGGGCGGCGGCGAGCGTGGCGACGGGCGCCGGGCGCGGCCGGAGTTGGCGAGCGTTTGAGGAGGATCGCATCGACTTCACTCCTGGAGGATCGGACCCCGTTCCACGAAAGAGTTCGGACAGCCGGATCGTAGCAAGGACGCGCGGGCAGACCGCTTAACACTCGCACACTGAGGCGACCCCACGGCCTAGGTAATTTTTCGGGGTGGCGCCCGGGAAAACCTCGGGTCGCTACGGCCGGCCCGGCGGCAGCATACGCCGATCGACGGCGAGCGGCGTCCCCAACCGGACGAGGATCATCTCGGTGCCGTCGGCGGCGAGGGGGCCCGTGCGGTCGGCGCTCCGGCTGCGCGAGCGCCCGTTGGAGAAGGGGAAGTTGTTGTCGGAGGCGATCAGCAGGGTGCGCGCGTCGACCACGTGAACCGATTCGATCGTGTAGAAGGGGAGGCGGAAGAAGTCGCCGTCTCCGCCGACCCCCGAAGGATCGGGAATGGCGAGCAGATCGAGGAGCAGGGTCTTCCCGACGCGGCCGTCCCGCGCCGCCATCGACGTGTCGAGCAGGAAGACCTTCTTGAATCGCGGCGCCGTCCGGTCGTCGCCGTGGTTGTCGCGCTCGATCATCAGGAACTGATGCTCGTTCACCGCCTTCAGCTCGCCGATCGAGACCGGGCCGGGTGCGTCGGGAGTCCGGCCCGGCATCTCGAGGCGGACCTTCAGGAACGCCGGGTCGAAGACGCGCCGATTCAGGTCGAAGACGTAGATCCGGAGGTCGCGGGGGTCGTCGCCGGCCACGGCGCCCTCGAGCAGGGCGTACAGCTTCGTCCCGCCCGGGTCGATCGCCAGTCCCTCCGGGCCGCGGCTTTCCGCGAGGTTGGGGCGCTCGCCGGCCTTCAGGAGCGGGTTCTGCGGCGATCGGACCCCCGGGAAGGGAACCGGCGGATCGAGCAGGCGCCCGTCGGCGGCGAGGTGGAGCAGGAACGGGCCGAACTCCTCGCTGACCCAGAACGTCCCGTCGGGGGCGCGCACGAAGGACTCCGGGTCGAAGTCGAAACCCGTGAGGATCCTCACCGCCGGATCCTCGCCGCAGGCGAGCGGCTTCTCCGGCAACGCGGCGGCGCCGTCCGGATCGCAGAGGATCGCCCACGGGACGCGACGGTCGGGATCGCGGAGCAGGACGCTCTCGAGCACCGAGGGGCCCGCGGGGTCGCCGAAACGCGGATCGACCCGGAAGAAGACGAGCTGGAAGTCCGCCGAGTTGGCGCGCCACGCGAAGCCGTTGTCGGCGAGCGCCCACCACGTCGCGCCGCTCGCGGGGATCATGCTCGAGAATCCCTGCACCGGCTGCGCGTCGAGGACGCCGACGCCGTTGCCCTTCGCGGTCTCGCGATCGGCCTTGGAAAAGAACGCACCGCAGGGCGGGGAGCCGGCGCGGTACGTCGCCGCCGGGAGCGTGCTCCGCGCGACGAGCTCGGCCTGCTGCGCGTCGACCGAGGTTACGGCAGGAAGCGCCGCGAACAGGAGGAGCGCGCCGGTCCTCACGGTCACGGCCTCAACGCATCGACCGATTCGAGCGCTTCCGTGCGCGCGCCCAGGCGAACCAGCAGCGCCACCAGGAAACGCTGCCCGTCGCTCATCGCCTCCCGCCTGGCCACCACCTCCCGGGCGAGATCGGGCCTGTCGGTGATCAGCCCGTCCACGCCGCGGCTCATCGCCGTGAGCATCCACGCCGGGTCGTTGACGGTCCATACGTAGACGTCCTGTCCGGCACGGTGGGCGCGGCGGACGAATCGCGGGGTCGCCATCCTCGCCTCGACCGCGAGGAAGTCGGCGCCGAGGGTCGTGAGGTCGCCCCGGGCCGTGGCCACGAGGATCCCGGATCGCCACGACGGGCGCAGGCGCTTCATGTTCCGGACCATCCCGTGGTCGAGCGACATGAACGCGCATGCGTCCTGCATCCCGGCCGCCTCGACGATCGCCGCCACGCGCTCCTCGAGCTTCTGGTCGTGCCCGTAGGACTTCAACTCGACGATCACGCGACTGCGGCCCTTGCACACCGCGAGCGCCTCGGCGAGGGTGGGGACGCGCTCGGCGGAGAACTTCGGGTCCTTGCCGCTGCCGATGTCGATCGAGCGGAGCGTCGCCGCATCGGTCTCCCAGATCTTCCCCGGGAAGCCGGCGAGCTTCATGAGATCGGTGTCGTGCGCGACGAGCACCTCGCCGTCGGACGACTCCTGCACGTCGAGCTCCACGTAGTCGGCGCCCTGCTCGACCGCCAGGCGGAACGCCGCGAGCGTGTTCTCGGGGGCGGCCGCCGAGGATCCGCGATGGGCGATCACGACCGTCGGGCGGTTGCTCCTCGTGACGACGAACACGAGGAGCGCGACGCCGAGCGCCGCGAGGACCGCGACGGCCGCGACGACGGCCCGCGACCTCGGGGAGAGGCTTCGGAACGACGACGCCTCGGAGGCGAGCGCGGACGGAGCCTCGGCCGAGCCTGCGAGGTGAAGGTGGAGACGGCCGCACAGCAGGGAGAACAGGGAGACGTTGGCGATCCCCGCCGCGAGGACGAGGGCGCCCCAGAGGAGGGCCAGCACGGTGAGGAACGCCACCAACCCGGCCACCGAATCGCCCAGCCACGGCGCGGCGGCGCGACCGAGGAGCTCGGGGAGCGAGCCGGCCGCGCTCACCAGCGCGAGCCCCGCCGCCGCCCACGCGGCCAGGATCGCGAGGACGAGGGAGCGCTTGCCGGCCGAGCGGCGGGCGCTCTCGCCGAGGGCGCGCCGCGGCTGCACCCGTTCGAAGAGGACCAGGGGAAGGGCCAGGGCCCACCGGGCGGCGGTGCGCGCGACGAGCGCGGCGAGTGCCGATCCGAGCAGCGCGACGACGGCGGCCGCGACCCAGAACGCGGGCGGGCGTCGCGCGAGGTAGAAGTTGATGTCGTGCTCGCGGAGCAGGAGGAGGTACGCGGCCCCCCCGGCGAGCAGGAACGGCACGAGGCCGACGAGCATGCGGACGACCATGTGCACGGCCAGGCGAAGGACGTTCCAGGCGTTGGCGGCCGCGAACCGCAGCGCGGCCCTCGGACGCAGGAGCCGGCCGTTCGAGGCGGCGAGGCCGATCGCCATCAGGCAGGACACCTCGAGCGCGGTGATGGCGACGAGCAGCGACGAGCCCAGGAGCAGCGTGACGAGGCCGACCCGCGTCGTCACGAAGAACCGCGCGATGTCGGCGTCGGCGAGCACGCGCCCGGAGGTGCCGGAGCGCATCCAGTAGAGGAGTCCCGTCACGGCCGGAGTGAGGATCGCGAAGGCGAGGGCCTTGTAGGCGAGGTCGGTGAGCGCCAGGCTCCTCCAGGAGAGTCGGAGGTCCCGGAGCGCCCCCGTCACGACTTCGTTGAAGGCGCTCACAATCCTCCCCCCCAGCGGTGCTGCCAGCCGCAGCCGAAGAGGTCGTAGTCGTTCCCGGTGCGGGCCGACACGCCGCTGCTGGCGTAGAGCTTGATCGAGTTGCGGCGGTTGACCGGAAGGGCCAGCGTCGCGCCGCCGCGCCAGTTGCTCTGGAGATCGTTCCCCTTCACGCCGTCGAGGGTCGTGCGACCGCCCCGGTAGAACGTGGCGTCGAGCGCGAGCCACGACCCCGAGCGGAAGCCGTAGACCACGTGCGCCTGCCCCGCGTAGAGCGGGTCCTGCTCGCGGGCGATGCCGCCGTAGAAGTCGTCGTTGTCGTCGTAGAGGGTCGCGGCGACGGCGAGCTCGAACGTCCACGGGCCCTTCGCCTTCGAAGCACCCAGCTCCGCCTTCCACGACCAGCGGTTCGTCCCGATGTTGACCAGCCGATCCGGATCGTATTGCCCCACGGGAACGGAGACCTGCAGGCTGGCTCCGACGATGACGTCCGGCGCGTAGGCCTTGAAGTCCTTCACCGGAAGCGCCGGAGCCCCGACGAAGTTGACGGAGAGCCGGACCCTGGGGTCGGCGAAGCCGTCGACCTCGCGCTCGACCAGCTCGCCCCGGTACTTCGCGTTCCCCGAGAGCCACGTATAGGGGACGATGACGTCCAGCTTGGCGTTTTTCCCCCCCATGCCGAACGAGTAGGCGTATGCGAAAAGGGCGGCGGGGGTCTTCAGGTTCGCGTCGGTGAGGGGGACCGCGGGGTCGAAAATGAGGGCGCCGTCGGACCAGGTCACCCCCAGGATCACGAAGTTCACGCCGATCGGCGTATTCGTGTACGCGCGGGGCTCGATCTCCTGAGCGCGGGCGGCGGGGGACCCTGCCGCGAGCGCGAGGGCCAACAGGAGGGGTTTCGCCCGCATGCGCGGACGATACTCCTCTTGCGGCGCTCGCGACCATGGGGATGCATCGGGGTTAGACTGGGCGTACCTGAGGGCACGGAAGGGAGGCATCCTCGATGAGCCAACGGAACCCGGCACTCCTCACGTTCGTGTCCGCCCTGGCGCTCCTCGGCTCCGCGTGCAGCGGGACCGACTCCGTCACCGGCGGCAGCAGCGGCAACGTCCGCATCACCCTCGCGTCGGCCACCCAAGCGGCGACCCTGGCGAGCGGCACGTCCGGGGGCATGACGACCCTCGACGACGACCACGACGACGCGGGGCGGTCGATCACCGCAGCCGCGGTGACCTTCTCGAGCATCCTCGCGCGCAATCTCGCGGGCGAGCTCGTTCCGATCGCATCCGCCCTGCCGGTCACGATCGACCTGAAGTCCGTCCTCGAGGGACGCCAGGTCGATCTCCCCGCGGGCACGCTCCCGCCCGGCAGCTACGATCAGCTCGTCGTCGTGATGACCAGGGTCGAGTTGACGCTCACGGACGGGACGCACATCGCGATCACCCCGCCCGGCGGCGGCTGGACCGCGATCGTGCCGACGGCGCCGTTTTCCGTCGTCGAGGGCGGGATCACGACGCTCGAGCTCCGGCTGCGCGGCGACGTGTTCGACGTGATCGACGGCGACTTCGAGTTCGACCCCGAGTTCGACTGCAGCCGTCGCGACTGAGCGTCAGGGTCCGGCCGCTTCCCGCCGTGTGTTCCTCATGGCGGGAAGCGGCTCGCTTCACCGTAGGAGCGGGAGACGACCCCGGCCGCGGGGTCCGCCCAGGTGACCGCCTCCCTGTCGCAAAAGGAGCACCGTTTGAAGCACCAGGCCCACAGCCCGATCGTCGCCGCCGTCACGGCGGTCCTCATCCTCGCGTCGTCCGCCCCCGCCCGAGCCGACCGGGTCACGCCGCCGCCCGTGCCGGGCGCGATCCAGGTCCCCGAGGAGAACCGCGCGTTTCTCGCGGGACACGCCGTCGGCACCCAGAACTACATCTGCCTTCCCTCGGGCGCCGCGTTCGCGTGGGTCCTCTTCACGCCGCAGGCCACGCTGTTCGCCGACGAGGACCGGCAGCTCACCACGCACTTCTTCAGCCCGAACCCGTTCGAGAACGATCTGGTGCGTCCGGCCTGGCAGCACTCGCGGGACACGAGCATCGTCTGGGGCCGGTTGTACGTCCCCGCCTCCTCGGATCCCGACTTCGTCGCCCCGGGCGCGATTCCGTGGCTCCTGCTCAAGGCGGCCGGAGCAGGCGCCGGCCCCGGCGGCGGCGACGCGCTGACGCGGACGACGTTCATCCATCGCGTCCACACCTCAGGCGGCGTCGCGCCCGCGACCGGTTGCTCGTCCTCCACGGACGTCGGCGCGAAGGCTTCCGTGCCGTACGAGGCCGATTACTACTTCTATTCGGCCGAGGACGAGGCAGGCGAGTAGCCCGCGTGAGAAGCTCCCCGGCGAGACCGCCCGATCGATTCGGCGGGAGGTGGGGATGAGCCAGGACACGTTGTCCGACGTGTTGCGCGCGGTTCGCCTGAAGGGTGCCGTCTTCTTCTACATCGACGGGAGCTCCCCGTGGGCCGCGGAGGCTCCTCCCGCCCGGGAGCTGATCCCCGCGATCATGCCCGGTGCCGAGCACCTGATGGAGTTCCACGCCGTCGCGTCGGGGTCGTGCTGGGCCTCGGTCGTCGGCGAGAAGCCGATCCGCCTGGACGAGGGAGACGTCATCGTCTTCCCGCAGGGGGATCCACACGTCATGTCGAGCGAGCCGGGGCGCAAGCCGACGCGCCCCGGCAAGGAGGTCTTCTTCGCACCGCGCCCGCCCCAGCTCCCGTTCGCGCTCAGCCTGTGCGACGCCAAGGCGACGACGGCGCGGCTGGACGGCGGGGGCGAGGACCGCGCGACCGTCGTGTGCGGCTTTCTCGGGCTCGATGCCCGCCCGTTCAACCCGATCCTCGCCTCGCTTCCGCGCGTGCTGCACCTGTCGCGCGCCGCGGCGGGGACCGACCCGTGGTTCGATTCCTTCCTCGAGACGGCGGTGCTCGAGTCGAATCGGCGTCGCCCCGGCGGCGAGGCGCTCCTCGAACGCATGAGCGAGATGCTCTTCGTCGACGTGCTGCGGCGCTACGTCGACGGCCTTCCCGCCGGCCAGACCGGCTGGCTCGCCGGGATGCGCGACCCGTCCGTCGGGCGCGTGCTGGCGCTGCTGCACGAGAAGCCGGACGCGCCGTGGACGCTCGAGCGCCTCGCGGACGACGCGGCGATGTCGCGCTCGACGCTGCACGAGCGGTTCGTCCACTTCATCGGGCAACCGCCGATGCACTACCTCACGCAGTGGCGCATGCAGGTCGCCACGACTCTCCTTCGCGACACCCAGGCGAAGCTCATCGAGGTGGCGCTCCGCGTGGGGTACGAGAGCGAGGCGGCGTTCTCGCGGGCGTTCAAGCGATCGGTCGGCGTGGCCCCCGGCGCCTGGCGCGCGGGACGACGATCCGACGGCGGCGGCGCGACCGCGTCACCGTGACCCGGCCGCGGGAGCGACGTTCTGATTCGTGCGGAAGAGATTGTCCGGGTCGTACTTGGCCTTGATCCCGGCCAGTCGGTCGTAGTTCGGTCCGTAGGCGCCGACGCGAACCCGCTGCGCCTCGTCTTCCGGCATGAAGTTGACGTACACCCCCCCCGTCGCGAACGGGGCGGCGGCGGCGTAGAGCTGCCGGGCCCATCCGATGCACGCGACGTCCTCCGACGGGTCCGTCCAGCGGGTGTGCACGTTCATCACGAACTCGACGTCTCGATGGGGGTACGCCGTCGCGCCGACCGGAACGCGGTTGATGGCGCCGCCGAGCCCGGCGATGAAGATCTCGCACTGCGGGGAGGGGAGCGTCTTCACCGCGCCGAGCAGCAGGTCGATGAGGCCGTCGGAGATCTCGACGAAATCGTGCGACTTCCAGTAGTTCCGCTCGCCGGGGGTCAGCAGCGGATCGAACGCCTGCTGCCACGCCGCGAACGGTGTCGGCCCGACCACGTCCGCGATCGGCGTCCCGATCGCGCGGATCGGCGCCGCGACCTCCTTTCCGGTCGCGGGGTCCCCGGCGTAACACAGCGCGAGCACGAGGACCTCGGTGCCGTGCACCTCCGGCGGAAGGAACGGGAGCGGCGGCGCCTTCCGCATCACGACCCAGCAGGTCAGCGCGTCCGGCGCCTGCGCGATGAGGCGACGGTAGTTGCGAAGGACGTCCTTCGCGGCGGAGATCGGATGGACGATCAGGCCGGCGAGGACCTCGGGGCCCACCGGATGGAGTCCGAACTCGAACGAGGTCACGACGCCGAAGTTCCCGCCTCCGCCTCGGATCGCCCAGAAGAGATCGGGGTGCTCCGTCGCGCTCGCGCGCACGGGTTCGCCCGCCGCGGTGACGACGTCGGCGGAGACGAGGTTGTCGACCGTGAGCCCGTGTTTCCGGCTGAGCCATCCGAATCCGCCGCCGAGCGTGAGCCCCGCGACGCCGGTCGTGGAGTTGATTCCGAGCGGTGTGGCGAGACCGAAGGCCTGGGCCTCCCGATCGAGATCGGAGAGCCTGGCGCCGGGCTGGACTCGGGCCGTGCGCGCCCTGGGATCGACCTGGACGGAGACCATCCGGGACAGGTCGAGCATCAACCCGCCGTCGCACACCGCGCTCCCCGCGATGTTGTGGCCCCCTCCCCGGACGGAGAGCAGGAGCCGGTGCTTCGCGGCCAGGCGAACGGTCCGGACGACGTCCTCCGCCGACGCGGCGCGGACGATCGCCGCGGGCCGCCGGTCGATCATCGCGTTCCAGATCGTCCGCGCCTCGTCGTAGCCCGCGTGGCCCGGGAGGCACCATTCGCCGCGGAGGCCCGCCCGGAGGTCGTCGACGGACGTTTTCGGCACTGAGACGCTGGTTCCATCGATCGTCCGGATCTCGATTCCCGCCATGGCGAACCTCCGTGGGGAACGTGCACGCGGCACCCGACGCCCGGCCAACATAACGGAACGGCGGACGCTGCGTATGGCCAACCGTCGGAGAATCCTGATCCGGAGTCCGGAGGCCCGACCGGACCGCTTCGAGGCGCCGAAAGTGGGCCGCGACCGAAGTTCGTCGCGCGCTTTCCCCCCGGCACGGGTACCTATACGGACAAGGGGGGCCATTGATCTCCGGAAGAAACGTCCCGACAGGTCAGCTCGCGGGAACGTCGGTCGCCAACTACAAGGTTCTCGAGCCGGTCGGAAGCGGCGGAATGGGGGAGGTGTACCGCGGCTGGGACGACAAGCTCGGCCGCCCGGTCGCCATCAAGGTCCTCCACCCCGCGCTCGCGGCCGAGGAGCGCGCGCGGCAGAGGTTCCTCCGCGAGACCCGACTCGCGTGTCGCGTCGTCCACCCCTACGTCGCCACCGTCTTCGACGTCCTCGAGAAGGACGAGCGCCTGTTCCTGGTGATGGAGTACATCGAGGGACGCCGCCTCGACGACGTCGTCGACGAGGACGATCCGCCGGCCCGCGAGGTCGCCCGGCTCGGGCTCGAGATCGCCGAGGCGCTGGCGGCGATTCACGGCTCGGGGCTCGTGCACCGCGACCTGAAGCCCGGGAACGTGATGGTCACTCCGGCCGGGCACGTGAAGGTCATGGACTTCGGGGTCGCGTACCCGCTCCGGCCCGCCACGCACGTCCCGACGCCCGAGGGGGGAACCCCGATCGCCGAGCCGACGCTCACGCAGGAAGGGCACGGCGTCGGCACCGTGAGCTACATGTCCCCCGAGCAGATTCGCGGTGGGCCGCCGGACGGGCGAAGCGATCTCTTCTCGCTGGGGATCGTGCTCTACGAAGCGCTCGCCCGGCAGCACCCGTTCATGCGCGGTTCTCCCCTCGCGACCGCGTCGGCCATTCTCAACGAGGCGCCGGGGTCGGGGAGCGACGAGCCGCGCACGCTCACCGAGTCGGGAGCGCTCCGGAAGGTCGTCTTCCGGCTCCTCGAGAAGTCGCCGGCCCTGCGTTACCAGACCGCGGGCGAGGTGATGGCCGATCTGCGCGCCGCGATCGACGGACGGCCGCTGGTGACGCGCTCGCCCCGGGCCGTGCGCGCCGCGCGGATCGCGACGGTGCTTGTCGGCGTGGCGGCGGCGGCGGCGGGCGGGGCGTGGTGGTGGTCGCACCGACCGCCGTCGGAACCCGCGGCGCCGTCACGCCCGGTCCTCGCGGTGCTCCCCTTCGAGGACCGGACGGGGGACGCGGACGCCTCGGAGCGAGGGGCCGTCCTCGCGAGTCTCGTCGGCGCATCTCTGGGCGAGCTGGAGTGGGCGCGGCCGTGCGACGAACAGCGGGCCCGGGAGATCCACGAGGCGGTCCGGCGGGCGAATCCCGCGGGCGCCGGAGGCGAGGCGATCGTGCGCCTGGCCGACGCGCGCTGGGTCGTCGACGGGGAGCTCTACCGCGAAGGCGGGAGTTACGAAGGGGTGCTGCGAATCCTGGACGTCGCCTCGAAGGGACCGGCGGTCTCGCACCGCATCTCGGCGGCCAGCCTGGCGGCGCTCGCCGACGTCGCGACGGCCCGCGTCCTCGCCAGCCTCGCGCCGAAGGACTCGGCCGACAACCCGGCCGGCGGCGAGACGGTGTATCGCGACGAAGCGATCCTGCTCGCGGCGAGGGCCCGACGGCTGTCGCGGGAAGGGCGTCTGGGGGAGGCGATCGCCGCCGCCGAGCGGGCCGTCACCATCGACGCCCGCTACGCACAGGCGTGGATCGAGCTCGCCGAAGCCCGCCAGGACGCCGGGTACGGCACGCCTGCGCTCGAGGCGGCCGGGACCGCGGTCCGACTCGCGTCGTCGGCGGCTCCGCCGTTGCCGTCGCGCACGACGCTCGAGATCCGCGCGATCGCCCGACGCGTCGAGGGCGACGTCGCGAAGGAGATCGAGGCGCGGCGCGCGGTCGTCGACGAGGCTCCGGACGACCCCACGGCGCACCGCACCCTCGCGGACGCGCTCCGGGGCGCAGGTCGCCTGCAAGAGGCGCTTCCCGAGGCGGAGCGCTCGGTCGCGCTCGATCTCCTCGATCCCCGCGCGCATACCGCGCTCGGCGCGGTGTTGTCCGAGCTGGGGCGCCACGAGCGCGCGGCCGCAGCGATCGCGAGCGCCGATCGCCTCTTCGAGGAGCTGGGGAGCGTGCCGGGCCGGGCGGCCGTCGCGACCCAGCGCGGCGTCGACGCGTTCGAGCGGGGGCAGCACGACGAAGCGATCGTCGCCTTCGAGGCCGCTCGCGAGGGGTACGAGCGGGCGGGCCTCCACGTGCTCGCGGCGATGGCCTCGAAGAAGTCGGGCGACGTGGAGCTGGCGCGATCCCACCTGAGGCAAGCCGAGGAGCGTTACGCGAAGGCGCTCCCCGTATTCCGCCAATCCGGAAACGTCCGCCGGGTCGTCGATACCCTCGACACGTGGGGGGGGAAGGTCTACCTGCAGGGAGACGTCGAGCGCGGCGAGCGGCTGCTCCGCGAGGCGCTCGCCGCCGGTGCGGAGCTGCAGAATCCGCGGGCGACGCTGTTCGTCAAGGCGAAGCTGGCGAGCGTCCTGATGTACACGCAGAGGATCGGCGAGGGCGCGGCGCTGGCCCGGGAGGTGCTCGACACCGCGCGGCGCCTGGGGCGCGCGGACGTCGAGCTCCGCGCGCTGAACATGCTCGCCGACGCGGCACAGCAGCAGGGCCGCCTCACCGAAGCGCTCGAGCTCTACTCCGACGCGGCGGAGGCGGCGAAGTCGCGGGCGGGGCAGGAGGCGGGGCTCGCCGCCCTGAGAACCGACGTTGCGGCCATTCTCCTGGCCCACGGGCGCGTCGGCGAAGCGTTGACGTCCGTCGACGAGGCGCTGGCGATCGCCGACGCGAAGAACCTGAGGCTGCGTCGCGGGTACGCGTTGCGCCTGCGCGCGCTCATTCGAGCGCGGCTGGGGGCGTTCGACGACGCGGCGGGCGATCTCCGGGCGGCGACGACCCTCGCCTCCGATCCGCAGGGGCCGCTCGGGGATCTCCTTCCCAGGCTCGACCTCACCCGCGGAGTGGTCGCGGCGCTGGGAGGGGACTGGGACGAGGCCGAGCGGCGGGCTCGCACCGCCCGGTCCGCGGCGTCCGGTCGGGACGTCGTCGGCCTCGAGGTGCCCGCCACCACGTTGTTGTGCGAGACGCTCACGGCGAGAGGCAGGCTCGACGAGGCCGTCGCCCTCGGCAACGCCGCGGTCGCGCACGCCAAGGCGACGGCCGTGGAGCGGGTGGCGGCGCGGGTTGCGTATGCCAGAGCCCTGCTGGCCGCGGGACGCACGGCGGAGGCCGGGAACGAGGCCGCGCGGGCGTGGGACGAAGCGCGTCGCCAGCAGACCCCGCTCGCGGCGGCCGAGGCCGCGGCGGTTCTCTTGACGATTCCCGACCCTCCGTACGACCGCGCGCTGGTCCGCGAGGAGGCGCGGCGCCTGCTCGCCGCGTACCTGGAGAGCGCCCCCGAGAAGTTCCGGTCGAGCATGAACGGGCTCGAGTCGATACGTCGGCTCCGCGAGGCCCTGCGCGGCGGATCCCCCGTCGCGGCGATTCGCGGAGTCCCCAACCCTGCCAGGAGGACCTCATGAAGGCGACGCGTACGAGAGCACTGGGATCCGTGACCTTCGCCGCCGCGGTGGTGGCCGTGGCGCTGGGGTCGTCCGACAAGTGCCCGCCGACCTCCTCCCCGCTTCCCCCCGAAGGGCCGGACATCGTCATCGACCCCACCTCGAGCGGGAACGCATGGAAGATCGACGGGAAAACCCCGAACGCGGTCGCCCCGACGGGGAACGAGCTCAATGCGGTCGCGTTCGGGACGAAGGTGGCCTTCGAGGCCGAGGTCGAGATCACGACGTCCACCGGGACCACGGTCGTCTCGACCACGAGGGTCAATCGGATCACCGCGAAGTTCGGCGGGAAGTCCCTGGAGATCAACGCGAGCAGCGGGAGCTTCGAATGGAAGCTCGACGGCACCACGCTGACGTCGCACGACTTCGGCACCGAGACGACGCCGAGCTGGCGATCCGACCTGTGCGTCCCGCTCGACGAGCGGCCCACGGTCAACTTCAAGCTCCTTCAGGACGGGAGCTGGATCGACACGGACGGCGCCGCGAATCACATCAAGCTCAAGGCGAAGCCCTAGGCCGTGATGACCTGCCCGCGCCCCCGTAGGGTCGTCGCGCTCGCCCTGGTCGCCGCCTCCGGTTGGATCGGTGCGTTCGCGGAGGAGCCGCGATCCCCCGAGGCCCGCGCGCTCGCCCGGATCCTCGCCGAAAGCCCGTACTTCGCTCCGCCGCCGATCCCGCAAGCCGCCAAGAGGGCCGCCGACTGGCACGTCCTCGTTCACCTCGACGGGACCGGCAAGGTGCGGGGGAAACCCCTGCTGCGCGCGACGGCCCGTTCCTCCTCCGACTTCGAGCGGGCGGCCGTCCTCCGGCGCACCTCCCCGCCGTCGTGGTGGATCGTGCTCCTCGACACCCGCGGCGTGCCCGTCTTCTGGACGTCGGGAACCTCGACGGAGCGCATCCTCGCCGAGCGGTTCCATGACGACGCCGAAGGGACGATCCGAGGGAGAATGGTCGCGACGCGCGCGCCGGTCCTGCTCGCGCGACTTCCCGCCCTCCCGCGCCACCGGGTGGAGGTCTGGGAGGTGACGGCGGGCGGCGCGGTGGACGTGGTCGCGAGCGAGAAGGTCGGTCGGCGGGTGCCGACCCCGCCCGCCGCATCCGTGCGGAGGCCGTGATGATCCTGCTTCCGGCGCTCGCGCTGCTCGCCGCGTGCGAGGCCGTCACCCTGGACCAGCTGAGGACCGCGCCGGCCTTGCGCTGCCCGCAGACCGAGATCGTTCACGAGGCGACCCTGCCCGTGTCGGCGTGGTCCGGGCACTTCAACATCGTCGTGCTCGCCGACGGCTTCAAGGAGGCGGATCTCGACGTGTTCCGCTGCGCCACCCGCCTGATGTTCGAGCGCGTCTTCGCCACGCCGCCGTTCGATCGGTTCGCGTGCCGGACGAACGTCTATCGTCTCGACGTCGCGAGCTCCTACAGCACCATCGGACTCTCCTCCGACGGGTGCGCGGATGCGGCGTGTACCGCCAAGCGGGTGGACTGGGGGACGCGATCCGCCGACTGCGGCGACGGCTCCGTGCCGGCGGCGCCCGGCGGCGTGCGCCGGACCGACGTCGCGGGTCTTTCGGTCGGGCCGGCCGTCGCCCCCGCGTGCGTCCAGATCGACATCGGCTCGAGCCTGTGTGCCGGTCTCGGACGGGGCTGCTGGACCCTGTGGCCGGAAGGGGACGGCCCCGACGTCGCGGTCGCACTGGCCGATTGCGCGCCGGCGTGGGATGTCGTCGTCGTCCTCGCGAACTCCGGGGCGGGAGCGGCGTCCGCGAGCCTGCCGGACGGCTCCCCTCCCAGCGTGGTCGTCACGTCGCTCGACGCGATCGCCGACACGGACGATCGCGCCAACCGGCTCCTCCACGAGCTGGGTCACGCGCTCGGCCTGCTCGACGAATACGGTCCGGAAGAGGTCGAGCTCGACGATGTGCCGTTTCATCCCGGACGGAACGTGACGGAGGCGACGGAGGGTTTCGTTCCCGACCTCATCCCGTGGAGCCACCTGTGCGCAGACCCCTCGGGCGCCGTCACCAGCAGCTGCTCGCGCGCCTATTGCGACGTCGACGGGTGCATCCACGAGGGCGAGTTTCCGGTCGTCGGGCTGTTCCACGGAGCCCACTACCACGACTGCGAGTACTACCGCGGAACGAACCTCTGCCGCATGAGGACACGCTCGCGCGGGTTCTGCCCGGTCTGCTCGTGGTGGATGGAGGACTACGCGACGCTCGCCGACGTCGTCCCGTGTGCCACAGCCTCCGACGTCGTCCTTTTCGAGATGGAGTTCGATTGGAGCGCCGGGTCGGCGGGCTCGATCCTGAACTATTCGGTTTCCTCGTCCTCCACGGATCCTCCGGCGGGGCCGCTGGACTTCGAGCGTTACGAGCTCGTGAAATTCGTCGCCGACGTGGTTCGCGACGGCGTCGCGGGGCAGGTGGAGGCCGACCGTATCGAGCTCCTCGTCGAGCAATCGCCTCTCGCGACTTCCCACACGCTCGCGTTTGGGCGCCTGCAGGCTCCCGGAGGGGTGTCCTTCAGCGCGACCGTGGACGGGCAACGGCAGCCCCTGGGACGGGCGTTCGAGTTGGCGGTCCTCCATCCATCGGGATCGGCGTTCGAGAAGCCGGGTCCGGTCCGAGTCCGTAAGGCCCTGGCGTTCGATCGCGTCGAGGGGCGCTCCTGGAACGCGACGGGCGTGACGGTCGTGCTCCGGGTCCCCGCCCAGAAGTGAGCGGATCGGGTGCGCGGCCCCCTCCTCGCGATATCCTGCGCGGCGTCGCGGGCCCCCCCGCGAGGAGGACGCCGATGAGACGCTGGATCGTGGGGTTGTGGCTCGCCTTGGTTCCCGTTGCCGTCCCGGCCCAGACCGAGCCCGCGCCCCCGCCTCCCGCGCCGGTCACCGTGAAGCCGATCCCGCCGCGTCCTCCGATGCGCGAGCGCCTGTTCTGGGGCGGGGGCATCGGCCTCGGCACCGGCGACGTGGACTACGTCGAGCTCTCCCCGCTCCTCGGAGTGCGCGTGAGCCCGAAGGTGGATGTCGGCCTCGCGCTGACCTACCGGTGGCGGAACGACGATCGGTACGACGTGAGCACGACCGACTACGGGTCGTCGCTGTTCGGCCGCTTCCGCGTATGGCAGAACCTCTTCCTCGAGGCCGACTGGGAATACCTGAACTGGGAGTACGTCCAGGCCGACTTCAGTGAGAACCGGGAGTCGACGTCGTCGTTCCTCGCAGGCGCCGGTTACTACGTTCCGCTCGGAGGGCGGGCGCAGATGGCGTTCAGCGCCCTCTACAACTTCTCCTACGACGACAACGACCCGCTGCAGCCCTACGGCGACCCGTGGGTGATCCGGGCCGGGTTCGCGGTGGGCTTCTAGCCCGCGATCCGCGCGTCATGCGAGACGGGCGCGGGGTGATTCTCGCGGCGGTGCTGGCGGGCGCCGCCGCGGCGGCGGCGGAGCCCGAGGCGACCGCCCCGCAGAAGGCCTGGTCCAACGAGACCGAGCTCAACGTCGTGTTCACGGAGGGGAACTCGAACACCGAGAGCCTCGGCCTCAAGCACACGCTCGTGCGCCGGTTCAGCGGCGCCCGGTTCCAGGCCAAGTTCGAGGCGTTCCGGGCCACGACCTCCGACGACTGGTTCCTGAGGGTCGACCCCGGGTACACGTGGGAGCCGGGGGAGGATCCCCCGGTGGACCCGACCAGCACGCTCGTGAAGCCGCCCGCCGAGCCCGACGCCGAGAACTACTTCGCGGAGGGCAGGTACGACCGCGACATCGCGAAGGCGTTCCAGTGGCATGCCGGCGCGTCGTGGGACAGCAACGAGGACGCGGGGATCGTCTCGCGCACCATCGCCTTCGGCGGCGTCGGCCACCTCTGGCGCGACCGTCCCGAACTGCGGCTGCAGACCTCCTACGGCCTCTCGTGGACCGACCGCGAGGAGGAGACCCCGGATCCGGAGAAGGAACGGCGCTTCGTCGGCGCCCGCGTCACCCTGCAGTACCGCCAGAAATTCGGCCAGAACACGACCTTCGACAACGACACGACGGCGAACGTGAGCCTTGCCGACCGGAACGACTGGTCGTCCGAGATGACGAACTCCATTTCCGTGTCGATGACCCGGCGGATGTCCCTGCGGGTGAGCCTGCGCCTGCTCTACAACCACGAGCCGGCCCTCGAGGACGTGGACGTCAACGCGCGCGTGGTGATCCGCGACCCCGACGGCGTCCCCGGGAACGGGGACGAATACATCGAGACCGTCGCGGACGGGGGGAGCGAGTTCGAGTTCGACGAATCCCGGGTCCGCAAGGAAACGCTCGACGAGATCTTCAAGACGACGCTGGTGTTGTCGTTCTGAGGCGGTCCGGGCCGGCGGCTACCGCCCCAGCCCCTCCGTCCAGTGCTGCACGAGGGTGACCGGCTCGACGTCCTGCTGCTCGACCGGTCGGTTCACGAGGATGCGCCGCCCGTCCGGGGCGAGGTCGTAGTGCATCCCGACCGCCTGGCGCAATCTCGGGTCGACCAGCCGGCGGGGCACGGAGGCCGAGAACTCGGGAGCGGTCCGCAGCGAGGCCACCATCAGCTTGTCGTCCGAGGACTGGTAGACGATCTCCGTTCCGTCGCGGGTGAAGCGCGGGCGCGTCCCGCCTTCCGTCGAGATCTGCCACTTCCCCCCTTCGGCGCCCAACGCCTGGACGTACACCTCGTTCTGCCCCGACTCGTTGGAGAAGTAGGCGAGCCAGCGCCCGTCGGGGGAGATCACCGGCACGAGCTCGTTGAACGGGGTCTCGAGGAACGGGCGCGCCTTCCCGCTCGCGACGTCGAGCAGCGAGATGTCCCACAACGTGCGCCTGCCCACGTTGTTGGTCATGAGCGTGGCGGTCTTCCCGTCGGCGGTGAAGGCGTGGAGGAGCGTCGTCTCCGGGTCGGCGTACACCAGCTCGTCGGCCCCCGTTCCGGAGCTCGATTTCCGGTAGACGTCCCCGCGTCCCTGCCGGTTCGAGGTGAAGTAGACCCAGCGGTCGTCCGGCGACCAGGTCGGCGTCGATTCGTCCCCCGCGTCGAACGTCAGGCGCGTCGAGGTGCCGCGCTCGAGGTCGAGCACCCAGATGTCCGACTTCTGCGACTTGGGGTCGAGCGCGGCCACGGCGACGCGCCGGCCGTCGTGCGAGAGGGCGATCCCCCGGTAATCGCCGGGTTTCCCGGCGTTCCCCAGCTCGCGGCCCTCCCGATCCACCCAGGCGAGCTGGGAGAGCGTCGAGGTCGCGCCGGCCTGGAAGGCGAGCAGGCCGTCGTCCGAGACGCTGCACGGCGTCTCCCAGCGCGACGTGCGCCCCATGTTCTCCGCGACCGGCACCGCCTCGCCGACGAGCTCGAGTTTCGCCTCGTCCAGGCGCTGCGCGAGCAGCGTGCGATCGCGAAGGAACAACACGTGTCCCGACGGGGCGTAGCGCGCGGAGGCGTTCGTGCCGATCAGCCGCTTTCTCTCCTTCGACGCCGTCGAGCCCACGTAGAGGAGGAACCCGTCCTGGGAGCCTTCCCGCTCCTGGCGGCCCTCCGAAAGGAAAAGGAAGTGCACGCCGTCCCCCAGGAAGTCCGGATGGCGATGCGAGATCTCGCCGTCGGCCGCGTCGAGCGCGGTCACCGGGACGGGCGTCCCGCCGCCCGCGGGCACCTTGTAGATGGGGTCGGAGGTCGACGGCGTGAAGACGATCGTCCCGTCCGTGCTCCACGAACCGCCGCGGCCGGCGGCGGCGTCGGCCAGCGCCTGGGGAGGCCCGCCGTTCGAGTCGATCTTCTTGAGCTTTCCCCCCGCGAAGAACCCGAGGAACCGGCTGTCGGGCGACCAGAAGGGATGGGTGGCCCCCTCGGTCCCGGCCAGCGGCTGCGCGGTGAGCGCGTCGAGGGCCCGGACCCACAACACGTCCTTCGCCTCCGCGTTGCGTGCGATGAAGGCGATGCGGCGCCCGTCCGGGGACAACGTCCCCACCCCCGAGGTCACCTCGAACCTCGTGCCGTCGGGCGGGAGCAGCGACGAGCGGACCACGCGCGGCGGAGCGACCCGCGATTGCATCACCGCGGCGGTGGCGAGGATCGCGACGGCGGCCGTGACGGCGTGGAACGTCCACGCCAGGCGCGTCCTCACCTTCCGCTTCGCGGCGATCGGGGCCGCTTCGCCCGCACGCGAGCCCGCGGCGACGAGGAAGCGCAACTGGTCGGCGAGATCGCGCGTGGTCTGCCAGCGGTCGTCGGGGTCCTTTTCGAGGCACTTCTTGATCAGGTGGTCGAGGGCCGGGGGGGTGAGCGGCGCGACCGCGCTGAGCGGCTGCGGCGATCCCGAGACGATCGCGGCGATCAGCGAAGTGCGGGTCTTCCCTTCGAAGGCGGCACGCCCCGTCGCCATCTCGTACAGGAGCGCACCGAACGCGAAGATGTCGGTGCGGGCGTCGGCCTCGAGCCCCTCGAGCTGCTCGGGGGCCATGTACTGGAACGTTCCGAGAATCGTCCCCGCCTCCGTCAGCGGCTTGTGCATCGTCGGGCTGTCCGGGCTCGCGGGGGCCGTCGAGCCCCCCGTGACGAGCGGTCCGGACTTCGCGAGGCCGAAGTCGAGGAGCTTCGCCCCCGACTTCGTGAGCATCACGTTTCCCGGTTTCAGGTCCCGGTGGACGATCCCGCGACGGTGGGCGGCGTCGAGGGCGGAGGCGATCTCGATCCCGTGGCGCAACACCTGCTCGATCGCGAGCGGCCCGCGGCGCAGACGATCGCCGAGCGACTCGCCCTCGATCAGCTCCATCACGAGGAAGTCCAGTCCCCCCTCGTGTCCGACGTCGAAGAGGCTGCAGACGTGGGGGTGGCTCAGTTGCGAGATCGTCTGCGCCTCGCGCTCGAACCTCTCCTTGAGCTCCGGGTTCGCGGCGAAGTCCGCGGGAAGGACCTTCACGGCGACTTCGCGTCCGAGTCGCGTGTCCCGTGCGCGGTAGACCTCTCCCATCCCGCCGGCGCCGATCGGCGCGACGATCTCGTACGGACCCAGGCGGGTCCCGGCGGACAGGCTCATGGCGAGAATCCCCCCTCAGGAATGCGGGGGGTAGTCTACCGGGGAACGTCCGCGGCGGGAGCGATTCGATCGAGCATCTCGATCAGCGCACGGTAGTCGCTGCGGCATCCGTCATGCGCGGGCCCCCCTCCGTCCTCGTGGTACTCCCCGCCGGGGTGCACGAATCGAATCGCGCCTTCCCCGTCGAGCACCCACGTGATGGAGGTCCACGGCGCGTCGTTCAGATCCTGCCACCAGGCGCGCACCAGGCTCCAGTCCTCGTCGACCGCGACCGGGAAGGTCACGCCGAGCGATCTCACGAAGGCGGCGACGTCCGCCGAGGCCGTCGGAGCCGGCGGCTTCGGGTGATAGACGCCGAGGATCGTGACGCGGTCGCCGTAGCGCTCGTGCATTCGTTGCAGCGTCGGCATCGTGGACGCGCAGAAGGGGCACTCGTTCGTGAAGCTGCGGATCACGACGACCCGCCCCTCGAGCGACGCGAGGGTGCGCGGCTTCCCGTCCAGCCAGCGCAGCGCCGGGAGCGCCGGCGCCGCCATCCCCACGAGCTTCGCCGCGGCGGCCTGGTCCCCCCGGCCGATCGGCCCGGGGCGAGAGACCGCCTTCGCGGGATCGGTCGTCGGGAGCGCTCCGGCCGCGGCCGCGAGGGCGTAGAGAAGGGCGGCGAGGGACGGGGCGAGGGGCTGCATTCGCCGAGGATAACCCGATGCGTCGTCAGGGCATCGCCAATCCGTCGCGCCGCTTCTCCTGCAGCAACGGCGTGAACAGGACGTCGTTCACCGTCGTCCCCGTCGCCCCTTGCAGCACGAAGTTCTGATTCACGTCGAAGTCGACCACGACGATCGTGATCTCCCCCGGGTCGGCGTCGATCGGAGTCGCGAGCTGGACCTTGATCCCCGATTGCATGCCGCTGGGCACCTTCAGGCTGCGGAAGTTGGTGCCGTCCTCGAAGGTCAGCCCCGGAACGAGGGTGACGTCGGCCGATTCGACCACCAGGCGCAGCTGGCCGTAGGTTCCGGCGGGGACCACACGGTCGGCGAGCAGGGCCTCGACGCCGTTCCGGAGGTCGAGGAGGTCGTAGGTCACCGACGGATCGCCCGCCGGCATGACGTCGACGTGCGGGCCGGCGTCCGAGGTGAGATAAACCCGCGAGATCGTCACGTTCGCGGATTCGATGGAGTCCGAAGGAGCGTCGGTGAGCAACACCCGCACCTGGGAGCTCCCCCCCGTGACCTCGTTCGTGCCGCTGCACCCCACGAGGCCTGTGGTAAGAACGACCGTCCCGAGCAAGAAGAACACGGCAAGACGCGGGACCGACATGGGCCACCTCCTCGAGTTCGTGGTGAGGGGAATATCCTGCGATCCGCGTGCCAGCGGGGGATTTGCGTGCGCCGGCTCAGCGCTTCGTCGCGAGGCGCCAGAACTGCTTCTCGTTCAGTAAGACGATTTTCTGGCCTTTCTCGCGGAGGCGCTTGATCTCCATGAGCTTGAGGCCGGCCTCGCGCCCTGCGGCCTGCAGGGGGTTGGGGCGCCCGCGCACGACCACGCTCGTCTTCGCCGAGGGGCCGCCGTGCACGATCGCCCCCGCCCGCTTCGCGGCCTCGGCCGCGTCGCTTCGCGGCTTGCTGAGGATCCCGGTGAAGGCGAGGTGCACCCCCCGGAGCGACCGCAGCGCGCCCGAGCGCAGCGGGGCGGGGCTGCGCTGGAGCGCCTCGATGAGCTCGCCCGCGCTCTCGTAGCGCTTGCGCCGCTCGCCGATGCACCGGTGCACGATCTCCTTCAGCGGGTCGCTGCAGTCGAGGTGGCGGACCTCGCCGGTGCGGATGCGCTTGGAGGCGTCCCCCTTCACCAGCATCGCGAGGAGCTGGCCGACCTGGTAGACGTCGTCGCGCGCCTGCCACTTGGGGACCGCCCCCGCCACGATCTCGCTCGGTGCCATCGCGGGGTTGAGCGTGCGCGCGGGAAGCCCGCGGCGGTCGCTCATCGAGCGCACGATCCCGAAGTCGCCGAGCTTGAGGCGCCGGTCGTCGCAGACGAAGACGTTCATCGGAGTGAGGTCGCGATGGAGGAGCTCGCCCCGGTGCAGCTTTCCGAGGACCTCGAGGATCCCGGCGATCTCGCGTCGGGCGGTGCGCTCGGGCCAGGGTTTCTGCGTCTTGCGCAGGTAGGCGCTCAGGTCGCCGTGGCGCGCGTATTCGAGGGCGAGCGCATACAGCGGACGTTCACGCGGCAACACGAGCGCGAAGCGGTCGTAGACCCGTATCGCGCGCGGGTGCCCCTCGAGCAGCTGGCCGAAATACGCCTCGCGCAGCCAGCCGTCGATGATCGAGCTGACCTTGATGCAGAGGTGCTCGGGGATCTCCTTCGAGCGACCCAGGCGCCTCGAGAGGTAGACCTGACCGAACCCGCCGGAGCCGAGCAGGCGCTCGACTTCGTAGAGCACTCCCGTTTCGGGGCTGTGCAGGACCTGCCCGGCTCTCACCAGCGGCTCCCCGGCTTCGGTCCGCGCCGATCGCCGGGTGCGCGTCGTCGCCTGCGTGGCCCGTCCGTTCACGGGCCCATCATGCCCCAGCTACTTCCTCGCCGGGGTCCTCGTCGCGGCCTTGCCGGGGGACACGCTCGATCCGGCCTCGGGTTTCCCCGGCTGCACCGGGAAGCACGCCCGTTGCCCCTGCGGGGTGCACAGCTGCGTGTCGATCGCGTCCAGTCGCGAGGTCAGGTACGTCGCGAGCAGGTCGATCTGCTGCGCCATCGCGGCGAGGCGGGCCTGGACGTCGTCGAGGGCGGCTTCGGTGTTCCCGGCGGAGATCGCGAGCGCATCGAGGTTCGACTTGAGCTCGGTCGTGCACCGGGTGAGCCGGTCCATCTGCGCGCCGTCGTTCGTGTCCGCGGCGACCTGGAAGCCGTCGTTCACCGCGTTCGCGATCCCGTCGAGGATCGCGAGGACGAGACACCCCGCCTCGCAGTTCCAGCCGAAGGCGTCCTGGTTGCAGACGACCGAGCAGCCGTTGAACGCCGCCCCCGTCACGTTCTTGGCGACCTGCGACGCCTGGAGCGCCACCGGGCCGGGGAAGAGATCGTAGGCGTACTGGTTGCAGTCGAGCGGGGCGCGCGTGGCGGGCATCGCGGCGTACGCCTGACGCATCCGCGCCGTCGTGCGGGTGATCTCGTCCGTCGCCTCGTCGAGGGCGACCGAAAGCTCGTCGATCTCCTGCTCGGCCTCCACCGCCGCCTCGGGGTCGTAGTTGTCCGCGTCGCTCGCCGGCGGCGCCTGGCAGATCTGGACGCACACCTCCTTGTTCCGGCCCTTCGTCTCGCACAGGCCGTCGTCGTCGCCGATCCCGTCGCCGGCGACCTCCTCGCAGACCTCGCCCGCCTCGCACGGCTGGGCGTCGTCTCCCTTCCCGTCGCCGAGCTTCTCCTTGATGTAGCAGTCCTCCTCCGCGGACTTCTGCTTCTTGACCTTCGCGCGGAACAACTGCGCCTGGTGGGCGCGGACCTTCGCGGTCTGCGCGCGCTCGCGGCTCGCGAGCAGCGAGGACACCTGCGCGTCGGAGAAGACCGGCGCGCGGTTCATCGCGCGGCTGGCTCGGTCGAACTCGATCGCCGCGTCGACGTACCGGAACATCGCCGCGTTGGCGTTCTCGGTCTTGCAGTCGATGCGGTCGTTGTACCGCTCCGCCGGGAACTCGGCGTCGCAGTCCCGCTCGACCGGCGGCGCCGCCCAGGCACCCGCCGCGAGCGTCGTGGCGAGGAGGAGGAGGATGAGGATGGGCAGGAATCGGCTGCGCTGCATGACGGCACCTCCCGGGCGCATCGCGCCATCGGACGGGGCCGTGCCACAGGAATACGACCGATCGTTCCCCGCTTCCATGGGGAGTTGTGGTTTTGCCGCAGATCGTTGAATCGTTCAACGGTTGGGACGCTTTCGCCGTATGTGTATTCCGGCCTTCGGGCCGTGGAGAACCGGCGATGCGACGTTTCGTGACCACCGCGTCGATCCTGGCCGTCGTGTCGCTGGCGACGCCCTCGCGCGCGGAGACCGTCCTCGTTCCCGCGGACCGCGACGCCACGCTCATCGAGGATCCCGACGGCGCCCTGGCCAACGGCTCGGGGCCGGTGTTGTTCGCGGGGCGGACGAATCAGGGGGCGGGGAGCGTCCGGCGCGGACTCCTCCGCTTCGACGTCGCGGGATCGCTTCCGCCGAGGGCGATCGTGGAGTCGGTGACCCTCCACCTGACCGCGCTCCCGGGGAACCCCGACCCGTCCCGGTTCCGTCTCTACCGCGTCCTCGAGGATTGGGGGGAAGGCGCCTCGTTCACGACGGGCGGGCGTGGGGCCCCCTCCGAGCCCGGTGACGCGACCTGGCTCCACACCTTCCACGACGACCGGTTCTGGGAGTACGCCGGGGGGCGATTTGTCGGAACGGCAAGCGCCGCGTTCGAGACGGAAGGCCCGGGGGCGTACGCCGTCGCCGGCGATCGCAAGCTGCTCGCGGACACCCGACTCTGGGCCGCGGCGCCGTCGCGGAACTTCGGCTGGATCCTGATCGGGGACGAGACGCGGCCGCAGAGCGTCCAGCCGTTCGCGACCCGCGAGGCCGACGATCCCGGGCAGCCCCCGGTTCTCGAGATCACCTTCCGCGTGGCGGGTGAGCCGCACCCCCGTTGATCGATGTCACGCGGGGGGCGGCGCGATCGAGGCTGCGCGCCGGTACCCTTTCTCCGTAAAGCGGTCGCCGCGTGGTCGGCGCCGTTCTCCGGGGGTCCCGTCATGAGCCGCATCCTTCGCCTCGCCATGGTCGCGGCCTGCTCCGCGAGCGCCGCGTTCGCCGACACCGCGACCCTCTACCCGATCAAGGACAACACCCTCTACGAGCCGATCCAGCAGGACGCGTTCGCGGACAAGAGCGACGGCGCGGGCCCGACGATGTTCACCGGGCGGACCAAGGATGCGCTCAACCAGGCCGGCCAGGCCGCGGTCCGGCGCGCGGTGCTCGAGTTCGACGTGGCGGGGGCGATCCCGGCGGGGGCGACGATCCAGAGCGTCCAGCTCACCATGTACTGCGACAAGGTGAAGGCGAATACCGGCTTCAACGTCACCCTGCACCGGCTGAGCGCCGAATGGGGGGAGGGGACGTCCAACACGGGGAACAGCCAGCAGGGGCGCGGCGAGCCCGCGACGACCAACGACGCGACGTGGCGGCACACCTTCTACCCGAACGCGTTCTGGACGACCCCCGGCGGCGACTACGCGGGGACCGCGAGCGCGACGCGGTCGGTGGGCGCGGTCGGGTCCTACACGTGGGGCTCGACGAGCGGCATGGTCGCCGACGTCCAACTGTGGCTGAACACGCCGTCGCAGAACCACGGCTGGCTGGTGAAGGGACTGGAGACGCAGACGGAGACGGCCAAGCGATTCGGTACCCGCGAGAACGCGACGACGACGTCGCGGCCCAGGCTCGTGATCGACTACACGCCGGCGACGGTGAGCGGCGCCTGCTGCGAGGGGTCGACCTGCTCGATCCGCACCTCGGCGGGATGCGCCGCGGTCTCCGGGACCTACCAGGGGGACGGGACCTCGTGTTCCCCGAACCCGTGCGTGGTGGCCAGCGGGGCGTGCTGCGCGGCGAGCGGCCTGTGTTCGGTCGAGACCCAGGCGGCCTGCCAGGGAGCCGGGGGCACGTACCGGGGAGACGGCTCGACGTGCGGGGCCGTCGAGTGCTCGATCGTGCTCACGCCGTTTCTCGACCCGCTCCCCCGTCCCGCGGTCGCGACGCCGACCTCCGGCCAACCGGGGGGGGCGGCCGGCTACACGCTGACCATGAAGGAGGTGCAGCAGACCCTGCACAGCCAGCTTCCCGCGACGACGGTGTGGGGATTCGACGACGGCACGCACGGCCCCGGTTACCCCGGTCCGACGATCGAGGCGCGGCGGGACCAGCTCGTGACCGTGAACTGGGTGAACGACCTGCGCGTCGGCGGGACCGGCCCTCTGCGGACGACCCACTACCTGGCGGTCGACCAGGACTGCATCATGGGGGCGGAGAACACCGCGAAGACGGTTTTCCACCTGCACGGCGCCCACGTCCGCGAGCAATACGACGGCTACCCGGAGCTCACGTTCCTCCCCGGGTTCGACGCCACGTATGAATACGAGAACCACCAGCAGGCGGGGTACCTCTGGTATCACGACCACGCGCTCGGGATCACCCGACTCAACGTCTACATGGGGCTCGCCGGGCTGTACCTGCTGCGGGATTCGGTCGAAGACGCCGTGAACCTCCCGGTCGGCGAATACGAGGTCCCGCTCGTGATCCAGGACCGCAAGTTCAATCCCGACGGCACGCTGAGTTATCCGTCCGAGTGGATGGACCACTTCTTCGGGGACAAGGCGCTCGTCAACGGGAAGGTGTGGCCCTACCTCGATGTGAAGCGGGGCAAGTACCGGTTCCGCCTGCTCAACGGTTCCGGGTCGCGCGTCTACACGTTGTCGCTGGCGCCTCCGACCGGGACCCTCAACTTCACCGTCATCGGGACCGAAGGCGGGTTGCTGGAGGCGCCGGTCCACGGCGTCGGCCAGCTCACGATCGGCCCCGGGGAGCGCTACGACGTCGTGGTCGATTTCGCCGCCTACGCGAACGGCACCGAGATCCTCCTCACGAACAGCGCGGCGGCGCCTTTCCCCAACGGGACCCCGAGCCTCCCGCAGATCATGAAGTTCCGCGTCGGAAGCCTGGCGGGGGACACGGATCCGCTCCCGGCCACGCTCCGGCCGATCGCGCGGCTGCAGCCCGCGGAGGCGGTGCGCTCGCGGGACTTCCGGCTCAAGACGATGACGGACGGCTGCGGCAACTCGAAGTGGGCGATCAACGACCTCGGCTGGGAGGACATCACGGAGTATCCCGAGCTCGGCACCGTCGAGATCTGGCGCTTCATCAACGACTCCGGCGTCTCGCACCCGATGCACATGCACCTCGTGAACTTCCAGGTCCTCGACCGGGACGGCTTCACGAAGGGGGCCGGGGGTGAGATCATCCCGAACGGGAACCCGCAGGCGCCGCCGGCGGAGGAGAACGGCTGGAAGGACACGGCGATGGTCGCACCGAACGAGATCCTGCGGGTCATCGCGAAGTTCGAGAGCTACAAGGGGCGCTACGCCTACCACTGCCACATCCTCGAGCACGAGGACCACGAGATGATGCGGCAGTTCCAGACGATCCAGTGCGGCGACGCGGTCCTCGACCCGACCGAGGAGTGCGACGACGGCGAGAAGACCTCCCTGAACGGCTGCGACGCCTCCTGCGACGCGGAGGAGTTCGTGACGCTCAGCGGGACCGCCGCGGGGGGCTCCGTCTCCGTGACGGTCGGCGGCGAGGTCGTGACGGTCACGACGACGCCGGGGCAGACCGCCGAGCAGGTCGCCTCCGCCCTCGCCGCGGCGATCAACGCCGACCCGGAGCTCCAGGCGGCGGGGGTCGCCGCGACCGCGGTCGGTCGCCGCGTCGTCACGAACGGCGACGTCACGAACGTCACCCTCGCCGACGCGGGACTCGACGAGGTGCTCGACCTCCGCGTGGAGAAGACGCGCCTGTGGTGGGGGACGATCGGCGGTGCGACGTCCTACGACGTCGTCCGGGGGCGGCTCGATCTGCTCCGAGCCGGCGGCGGCAACTTCGCGGACCCGTTCGTGACCGAGGCGTGTCTCGCCAACGACCGGGCGTCGACGTTCTGGGAGCACACGGAGAATCCCGCGACGGGGCAGTCGATCTGGTACCTCGTCCGGTCCCAGCCGGGGGGAACGTACGACAGCGGGGCGCCGACGCAGTCGGGATCGCGGGACGCGGAGATCGCGGCGTCCGGGCAGGGATGCCCCTGAGCGGGGATCGCGGTCGCGCCCGGACGACGCGGAAGAAGGCGCTGCGGGAAACCTACTTCTTGGTGTAGGTGATCTCCATCATCTTCATTTCTTTGCCGTCCTTGCCGGGGGCGAACATCTCGAAGATCTCCGTATTGGGGCCGGTGGGGCGGCTGACCATGCGCGCGGTGACCGGACCCTTCTTGATGGGGTCGTTCCAGCTCCCCGTGAACTCGCAGCGGTGCTTCGCATCGCACGTGCCGGTGCTGAGCATGATCCCGGTGGACATGCTGTCGGTCCACGTCGACCAGTATTTCCCGCTGACGTTGTCGAAGCCGGTCATCCCGGTGCCGGTGAACGGCATCCCCATCATCGTGCAGTTCATCCGCTCGACGACGACGCGGCCGTCGAGGTCCACGGTGCGGGTGGTCGTGCCCTTCTCCACGTTGGGCGGCGCCTGCGGGTCGCTCCAGCTCTTGACGACGACGTCGTAGTTCCCGGCGCCGGCGGCCAGCAGCTTGTGCGGCTCGCCGGGGGTGCCGGCCTTCATGTAGGCCTCCATCTCCGCCTTCTGCTCGGGGGTCATCTCGGGCATGCCGCCTTCGGGTTGCGCGAGGGCGGCCATGGGGAGGAGCGCGACGATAAACAGGGCGAGGGCGATCTTCGACTTCACGGGGACCTCCTTCGTGGACGGAACGTGGATGCCGAAGATCCTACTCCCTCCGGTGACGGCGGAACCTCCTTCACCGTGCAATTCGTACCGGCTCCCCCGGGGTCGGGCGCGGAACGACGCGCGGCGATGCGGCGGATCGCCGTGGTACGCGGGTTGCTGTGGCCCAGGCCGGGAGGCAGGGTGGGCATCCCGATCAGGGAACGCGAAGGCGGCGCCGAGGTGCTCGATCCGGCGACGGAGCGGGACCTCGCGCTTCGGGCGCGCTCGAGCCGCGAGGCGCGGGACAGGCTGATCCTCGCGAACCTCCACGTCGTCGCCCATGTGGCCCGGGAATACCGGGGGTGGAGCCTCGCCTTCGAGGACCTCTGCCACGAAGGCGTGCTGGGCCTGCTGGAGGCGGTGCGGCGTTTCGAGCCGTCGCGCGGCACGCGGTTCTCGACGTACGCGACGTGGTGGGTCCGGAAACACGTGCTCGCCGCGCTGCACGACCACCCCGCGCCGCTCCGCGTGCCCGATTACCAGCGGCGGCAGGAGCGAAAGGTCGTGCGCGCCGAGCGCGACCTGCGCACCGTCCTCGGCCGCACGCCCCGCCGGGACGAGATCTCGGCGCACATGGCGATCCCGCTCGAGAGCATCGACAGGATGATGCGGGAACGCCCGACTCCGGTGAGCCTCGACGCGCCCCGATCCGACTCCGACGCGTCGACCCTCATCGACCGGCTGGTGGACGCGAGCTCGCCGCCGCCCGATACCGGCCTGATCGCCGAAGAGTCGCGCCGGGCGCTGCTCGACGCGTTCGCGCGCCTTCCGGCGAGGCACCGGTTCGTGATCGGCCGTCGACTGGGAATCGACGGCGCACCGACGCTCACGCTCCAGGAGATCGGCGTGCTGCTCGAGGTGAGCCGCGAGCGTGTCCGGCAGGTGGAGCGGGAAGCGCTGGCGCGCCTTCGCCGGCAGGTGACGCGCTCCCTGCATGCCGCGCGCGGGGCTTGAACCGGGCGCGAATCTCGGGGTTGGAGCGGGCGGGTGACGGCGCTACAGTGACGTCACGGTTTCCCGGAAGGAGGGCGTCATGGGTACGACGGCCCGGCCTTTTTCGCTGTCCCGCCGGATGCCGTTCCGCGTCGGTGCGGCGGTCGAAGGTCGGTTGCTCCGCGCCGTCGCCTCGCGACTCGGGCCGGCCGACGTCCGATTCGCCGTGGGGGCGACGGCCGCATCGGCCTCGCGGAATCCGCCCGTGGCCACCGTGCGTTTCCGCGACCTGCGGACGCTCCTCGCGCTGGCTCTCGATCCCGCCGGCCGATTCGGCGACGCCTACGCCGAGGGTCGCGTCGAGGTCGAAGGCGACCTCGTCGCCGCGATCGAGTCGGTCTACCGCGCGATGGCGACGAAGGGGCGTCCCTCCCTGCTGCGCAGGCTCGGCACGTACGTGCCGCACACGCTGCCGCGCGACCGGCGCTGCGTGCATCACCACTACGACCTCGGGAACGACTTCTACCGGCTCTGGCTCGACGCGCGACTGCTTTACACCTGCGCCTACTTCGAGTCCGAGGCGCAGTCCCTCGAGCAGGCCCAGGTCGCGAAGATGGAGCACGTGTGCCGAAAGCTGGGACTGCGCTCCGGGGAGACCGTGATCGAGGCGGGGTGCGGGTGGGGGGCGCTCGCGCTGCACATGGCCCGGCACCACGGCGTGCGCGTGCGCGCCTACAACGTCTCCTCCGAACAGATCGCCTGGGCCCGGAGGCTCGCGGACGAGGAGGGGCTCTCGGGCCGCGTCGAGTTCCTGCACGAGGATTACCGGCGCATCGACGGGCGCTGCGACGTCTTCGTCTCGGTCGGGATGCTCGAGCACGTCGGACTCGCGAACTACCGCGAGCTGGCGCGGGTCCTCACGCGCACGCTCGACCGGGAGCGCGGTCGCGGCCTGCTCCACTTCATCGGGCGGGACTACCCGCAGCCGCTCGACCCCTGGATCCGTCGGCGCATCTTCCCGGGCGCGTACGCGCCGACCCTCGACGAGGCCTGCCGGGGCGCGCTCGTCCCCGCGGGGATGAGCGTCGTCGACGTCGAGAACCTCCGCCCCCACTACGCCCTCACCCTCCGGCACTGGAGGGAGCGGTACGAGCGCGCCTGTTCCGAGTCGCGCGTCGGATTCGACGAGCGGTTCCGCCGGACCTGGAGGCTCTACCTCGCCGGATCGGAAGCGGCGTTCCGCACCGGCTCGATGCAGCTCTTCCAGGTGGTCTTCGCGCCCTCCGGCGCGAACGGCGCCCCATGGACCCGGGACGCGCTCTACCGTTCCGCGGACGGACTCGTGTGGAACGCGCCGACGTCCTGATCGTCGGAGGAGGGCCCGCCGGCTCCGCGTGCGCCGCCGCGCTGACGAAGGCGGGGCGGGACGTCCTCCTGATCGACGCCGCCGCCTTCCCGCGCGACAAGCCCTGCGCGGGGTGGATCACCCCCGAGGTCCTCGACGAGCTTCCGTTCCCCCTGGCGTCCTACGCCGAGCGCCACGTCGTGCAGCCGATCTCGCGTTTCCGGGTGGGAACGATCGGGGGGCGATGCGTCGACGTGGGTTACGGCGCCCCGGTGAGCTTCGGCATCCGCCGCGTCGAGCTCGACGCCGAGCTGCTTCGGCGATCCGGGGCGAGAGTCGTGGAAGGGGAGCGCGTCCGGCGCGTCGAGCGCCGGGACGGGGCGTGGGTGCTCGACGGGAGATGGAGCGCGTCGACGCTGGTCGGAGCCGGCGGCCACTTCTGCCCGGTCGCCGGGCATCTCGGCGGGACCGCGGACGGGACCCCGGTCGTCGTCGCGCGGGAGGTCGAGTTTCCCCTCGGCCCGGGCGATCGCGAGGGGTGTCGGGTGGAGGAGGACCGGCCGGAGCTCTACTTCTGCCGGGACCTCCGGGGATACGGCTGGTGCTTCCGCAAGGAGGGCTGGCTCAACGTCGGGTTGGGCCGTCTCGATCCCCACGGCCTGCCGGGTCATCTCGACGCCTTCCTCGCGTTCCTTCTCGCGACACGGCGCCTGCGCTCGATTCCGGAGGACGGTTGGCGGGGGCACGCCTACCGCGTCCGCGCGGGCGCGCCGCGACGCCTCTGCGGCGACGGGTTCGTCCTCGTCGGCGACGCCGCCGGACTCGCGTCCCCCGCGAGCGGCGAGGGGATCCTCCCCGCGCTCGTTTCCGGACGCCTGGCCGCGGAGGCGATCCTCGCATCGCGCCTTCGGGAGTACCCGGGCCGGCTCGACCGTGTGCTGGGAGCGCCGGGCTCGACGCGGGTCCTTCCCCGCCGCATCGCGCGGATCGTGGGCCCTCCGCTGTTCGCGATACCTTGGTTCGCGCGCCGCCGGGTTCTCGACCGCGCGTTCCTGCACCGGACCGCGGCGGCGCGAGCCTGACCGAGGAGGAGCCCCATGCCCCGACCGTTCCGCCGTTCCGTCGTCGGTATTCTCGCCACGTGGTTCCTGCGCGGCCTGATCGTCACCGTTCCGATCACGGCGATCGTGGCGGCGGTGTACTGGGTGTTCGTCGAGCTCGACACCTGGATCAACCTCGAGCCGCTGCTCGATCGCCGGGTGCCCGGAGCGGGGATCGTGGCGACGATCGCCGTGATCACCGTGGTCGGCTTCCTCGCGTCGAACTTCGCGACGCGGTGGATCTTCGCCGGGATCGAGGAGCTGCTCGAGCGGACGCCTCTCGTCAAGCTCGTCTACTCGTCGATCAAGGACCTCGTCGGCGCGTTCGTCGGCGAGAAGAAACGGTTCAACCGCCCCGTCCTCGTCGCGCTGACGGCGGGATCGGACGTCGGCACGGTCGGTTTCGTCACGCGCGCCGCGCTCGGGGAGATCGGGCTGCCCGGACACGTCGCGGTCTACGTCCCGCAGGCCTACAACATCGGCGGAAACGTCGTCGTCGTTCCCAAGGAGCGCATCACGCCGCTCGACGCCGATCCCGGCGCCGTCATGACCTTCGTCGTCTCCGGCGGGGTGGCGGGGGAGATCGCGCCCTAGCGGCGAACCCGTGCGAGCGCCCGCCTCGCCGCCTCGTTCTCCGGCTCGAGCCGCAAGGCCTCCTCGAAGTGGCCGGCCGCTTCGCTTCCCCGTCCCTGTTTCGCGAGGAGGACGCCGAGGTTGAGGTGGGCCCCGGCGTCGCGGGGGTTCAGGCGCAACACGGCGAGGAACTCCCCGGCGGCCTCTTCGGCCTTGCCGCCCATGGCCAGCAGGATCCCGAGATTGTTGTGCGCCGCGTCGAATCGCGGGTCGAGCCGGATCGCCTCGCGGTACGCCGCCTCCGCCTGAGCGTACCGGCCCGCTCCGCGCAGCGCGTTGCCGCGGTCGAAGTGCGGGCGGGCCTCGGAGGCCTGCGCGGGGCTCGCGGTCGAGGGCAGGCGCTCGAGCGCCTGCACGATCGAGGCGATCGTCGCGTCGCCGGGTTTCAGCCGCTGCGCCTGGCGGAACGCCGCGATCGCGCCGGCCCGGTCGCCGTCCTTCTGCAGGGCGTCGCCGAGATTGAGCCACGCCTCGAGGTGGCCGGGCCGGTGCTTGAGCGCTTCGCGGAACAGCGCGATCGCCTCACCGAGCTTTCCCCGGGAGGCCGAGGCGACGCCGAGGTTCGAGAGCGCCGCGGCGTATTCGGGGTGGATGCGCCGCGCCGCCTCGAAGTGCGCGACCGCCGCCTCGACCCGTCCCTCGCGCATCCGCACGCCGCCGAGGTTGTTGTGCACGACCGCGTTGTCGGTCGTGACCGCGAGGGTCCGCTCGAACAGCGTCGTGCTGTCGCGCCAGAAACCGATCTGCCGGATCGTCAACGCGGTGCACGCGAGGAGGGCGGTCGCCGCGAGGGCGGCCTTGGGGAGGGGCCGCGCGCCGAGCAGGTCGTGCGCCCCCCAGGCGAGGATCGAGAAGATGCCGATCAGCGGAACGTAGGTATACCGGTCCGCGGAGGACTGCACGCCGACCTGGACGAGACCGATCACCGGGACGAGGGTGCCGAGGTAGAACAACCAGCCGAGCAGGACGTAGGGGGCGCGGCGCCTCGCCCGCCAGGCCGCGATCGTCGCGGCGGCGAGCACCGCCGGCGCCCCCACGATCTTCCATGCCGGGATCGACGCCGGAAGCGGGTAGAGCACGCCGAGATCGACCGGCCAGCACATCCGGAGCGGATAGGTGACGTACGCGACGGCGGCGTTGGCCGCGCGTGCGGCGAAGGGCAGGGCGTCGAGGTCGGAGACGGCACCCCCCGCGCGCTGGACGAGCCAGGTCACGAGCGACGAGGCGGCCGCCAGCGCGAACAGCGGCGCCTTCTCGGCAAGGTTCCATCGCTTCAGCGGTCCGGCGTCGAGCAGGAGCAGCACGAACGGGAGGGTGACGAGCATGGGCTTCGCCAGGAGGCTCAAGGCGAACAGGGACGCAACGAGGACGCGGCCTGCGGTCGTGGGGCTGGCGACCCTGCGCAGGTAGGCGAGCACGGTGAGCAGGCCGAACAGCGTGCTCAACACGTCCTTGCGCTCGGAGGCCCAGGCGACGGACTCGACGTGCAGCGGGTGCAGGGCGAACAGCGCCGCGACGAACGCGCTCCGCCACACCGTTCCCGTCAGCGCGTGGAGCACGAGCAGGAGCAGGGCGGCGTTGAGGGCGTGGATCCCCGCCGACACGAGGTGGTGGCCCGAGGGGTCGACGCCGAAAAACGTGACGTCGAGCGCGTGGGAGAGCCAGGTGAGGGGATGCCAGTTGCTCTCCTCGCCGCTGGTGAACGCCCACGCGACGGTGTCGAGGGTCAACCCGCCGCGGACGTGCGCGTTCTGCGTGATGTACGCGGGATCGTCGTAGTCCACGAACCCGTTGCGGGCGACGCCGGCGTAGACGCCGAGGGTCAGGAGCGAGAGCAGGGCGGCGAGGATCGCGGGTCGGCTCACGGGAGCGCCGAGTCTACCCGCGGTCGGCGTCCTTCGCCGCATCCGGCGTCGGTCCGGTCGGGACCTCGGCGTGGATGGTCGTCCCCTTGCCGCGCAGCGATTCGATCCGCAGGCTGCCGCCGACCATCTCCATGCGTTCCTTCATGCCGAGCAGGCCGAGGTGCGTGCCCTTCGGCGAGTGCGTCACGCGTTTCGCCGGGAACGACTTCCCGTCGTCGGCGATCGTCATCGAAACGAGCTTCGCCGTCTTCCGGATCGTCACGTCCACGCGGCTCGCGTTCGCATGGCGGGTGACGTTGGTCAGCGCCTCGTGCGCGACGCGATAGAGGACCGTCCTCAGGGAGATGGCGAGCTGTTCGGTCGACGCGGGGGCCGTCAGGCGGGTGCGCAGCCCGTACTGCTTCGAGAGCTCCTTCATGAAGGCGTGAAGGGCGGGGATCAGCCCCAGGTCGTCCAGGAGGGTCGGTCGCAGCTCCCGGGCGAACCGACGGACGATCTCCACGGAAGCTTCGACCCGTCGCCGCGTCTCGGCGATCTTGCGGCGCAGGGTCCGAGGGTCGGCGGTCACGTGCCGGGCGAGGTTCGCGAGCTGGAGGTTGATCGTGACGAGGGTCTGGGCGATCTCGTCGTGAAGCTCGCGGCTGATGCGCTTGCGTTCCTCCTCCTGCGCGTGGAGGATCTGGTGGGACAGGTGTCGCAACTGCTGCTGCAGGTGTCGCGACTGTTCCAGCAGGCGGCCGAGCTGCCGCTCGCTGGCCTGCAGGGCCTTCTCGACCTTTCGCCGTCGCTCGATCTCCCGCTTCAGCCCGACGTTCGTTGCGGCCAGGGCGTCCAGGCGGCGCTGCGTATCCGCGGCCTCCCTGCGTGCGGTGATGTCGGCGAACACGAGCCGGCACGAGGTCCCCGTGCCGTCGGGGCCGGCCGCGGCCGTCGCGCGGAAGCTCGCCCAGAACCCCCCGCCCCCCTCCTTGCGCACCTGCGCCTCCCAGGTCGTCTCGTCGGACGCCTCGAGGGCGCGCTTCAGGAACGCGACGAAGTCGGAACGGTTCTCCGGAGCCACGAACGAGTCCAGGCGTCGCCGGATCAACCGGGATCGCACGACGCCGAGCAGGGCGGCGCCCGTGAGGTTGGCCTCCAGGATCGCGCCCGTGCCGGCGATCGTGAGGTATCCCACGGGGGCGAAGTCGTAGAGGTCGATGGAACGCGCCAGCGCATCCTCGAGCTGGTTCCGGACGCGGAACAGCTCGGCGTTCTGCATCTCGAGCTCGATCTGGTGCACTTCGAGCTCGTGGAAGATCCGCTGCGCGTTCGGGTCGGGGTCGGAGGTCCGGTGGGCGTTTCGCTCCCGCAGGCGCGCTTCGGCGCGGCGGCGAAGCTCCGCCGGATCGTCGGCGAGGCTGCGTGCCGCCGGCTTGCCGCCGCCGCTACTTCTTGCGGGGCGTCGCGGGGTTCGTTTCGCCATTCCGGGTTCCTCTGCGTTCGATCTCCGCGGTCTGCCGGGCGACGTGTTCCTCCAGGCCGGCCTGCCTCGCCCGGAGTTGTGCCTCCAGGGTCTTGGCCACCGTGATGTCCGTGAAGGTGATCACCACGCCGTCGATGCGGTCGTCCAGAGTCCGGTACGGCATGATCCGCACGTTGAACCACCGCCCGTCTCGGGTCTCGACCGGTCGCTCCGCGAATCCCAGCTTGCGCAAGACCTCGCGCGCGTCCGAGGTCAACTCCGGGTAGAGGACGTCGGAGGCGAGGTCGGTGATGGGCCGTCCCACGTCTCCGGGAATGAGCTTGATCAGGGTCGTCGCCTGGAGGGTGAACCGGCGCACCTGGAGGTCGTTGTCCAGGAACAGCGTCGCGATGTCCGTGCTGTTGAGCAGGTTCTTCATGTCGTTGTTGGACCGGGACAACTCGTCGACCTTGGCCTGCAGCTCGACGTTGACCGTCTGGAGCTCCTCATTGAGCGACTGCATCTCCTCCTTGGAGGTCGTGAGCTCCTCGTTCGTGGACTGCATCTCCTCGTTGGCGGACTGCATCTCCTCGTTGGCGGACCGGAGCTCCTCCTGCGAGGTCTGCATCTCCTCCCGGGTGGTCTGCAGCTCCATGCAGACCTGCTGGTGCTTCCGTTCCAGGGCCGCCAGTCGGGCCACGTGGGTCGAGTGCGTCCCGCGTTTCCCGGCTCGCGGGGTCGCCGGGCTCTCCGGCTTCGCGGCGACGTCGGTGAACACGATCATCACGAGCCCCTTCAGCGGCTCCGGTTCCTCGAGGCGCCGGACCGTGAGGTCGACGAGGTGTTCCTCCGCCTGGATCGCGAACCGGAGGGCCTTGAGCGCCACGGTACCGTTCTGCCGGAGCACCCGGTAGAACGCCTGGGTCAGCTCATGGCGCAGGCCCTCGCGGGCCATGACGAAGATGTTCCAGTTGGCCTTGCCGGCCGCCGGCTCGAGGTATTTCCCCGTCCGTCCGCTGATGTAGAGGATGTCGCCCTTGTCGTTGACGAGCACCGCGGGGGGGGCGTACTGATCCAGGATCACCTGATCGGCCAGACCCTGGAGAGTCGGCGGCGGCGTCCCTCCACGGCGCGCGGCGGTCCCGGCGGGCACCGGGGGGGCGAAGGTCAGGGGAAACTCCAGAGGCTCGGTCCGCGCGGTGGACTCGGCTCGCCGGTAGAGCCTCGACTTCCCGCCGAGGGAGGTGAACAGATCGGTGAATCCGCCGACCGTCTCGGCGCTGCCGAGGAACAGGATGCCGCCGGGGGTGAGGCTGTAGTGGAACAGCGGGATGAGCTTCTTCTGCAGTTCCGGGGCGAGGTAGATCAGCAGATTGCGGCAGCTCAGGAAGTCGAGCTTCGTGAACGGCGGATCCATGACGACGCTCTGCGGGGCGAATACGACGAGCTCCCGGATCTCCGCGCCGACGCGATAGCCGCCCTCGACCTTGGTGAAGAACCGGTTCAGCCGAGTTTGCGAGACGTCGGCGGCGATGTTCTCCGGATAGGCTCCGTGGCGGGCCTTGTCGATCGCGTCCTTGTCCAGGTCGGTCGCGAAGACGCTCAGTGTGAACTTCCTCGGCGGCTTGACCTTGGCCATGGCTTCCTTGAACACCATGGCCAGGGAATAGGCCTCCTCCCCGGTGGAGCACCCGGGAACCCACGCCCGCAGCGCGTGACCGGACGGCCGCGAGGCGAGGAGCGTGGGGAGGACGCTCGTCCGCAGCTGCTCCCAGGCGGCGCCGTCACGGAAGAAACTCGTCACCCCGATCAGCAGCTCCTTGAACAGCAGGTCCAGCTCGCGCGGGTTCTCCTGGAGGTAGCGGACGTAGGCCGCGATCCTGTCGATCTGGTGGATACCCATCCGGCGCTCGATCCGCCGGTGGAAGGTGTTCTTCTTGTAGAGCGAGAAGTCGTGGCCGGTGTGGGCGCGCAGCAGGATGATCGCCTTGTCGAGGGCGCTCTGTGCCTGGTCACCGAGCCCCGCTTCGGCGGCGTGGACGAGGGGCGCACGCGTCAGGTAGGCGGCGATCCTCCCGGGCAGCTCGTCCACGGGGGCCACGATGTCCGCCACCCCCGCGTCGATCGCGCTGCGCGGCATGCCGTCGAACTTGGCGGTCGCCGGATCCTGGACCAGAGCCAGCCCCGCCTTCTCCTTGATGGCTCGCAGTCCCAGCGTGCCGTCGGAGCCCATCCCGGAGAGGATGACGGCGATGCTGTGCTCCTGGCGGTCCTGCGCGAGGGAGCGGAGGAAGAAGTCGATCGGAAGGCGCAGGCCGCGGGGAGTCGCCGGCTCGAGCAGGTGCAGGACACCGTGCAGGAGGGACATGTCCTTGTTCGGGGGGATGACGTAGACCCGGTTCGGCTGGACCAGGGTGCGATCTCGGACCTGGATCACTTTCATCCCGGTGGCCCGCTGCAGCAGCTCGGGCATGAGGCCCTTCCGCGTCGGGTCCAGGTGCTGGACGATCACGAATGCCATGCCGCTTCCCGTCGGCACGTGCGAGAGGAAATGCTCCAGCGCTTCCAGCCCCCCGGCGGAGGCGCCGACGCCGACGATGGGGAACGGGCGGGCTGCGGCGGGGGGCGACGCCTTCGGGCGCGGGGGAGCGGCCGGCTTCTTCCGTCTGCGCGTCGCGGGAGGTTTCTTCTTCATGCGGTCGTTGCCCCACGGTTCGTCGCGTGCCGTCCGCGATTCGGGACTTTCGCCGGGCAGTCTACTCCCGCTACGGGAGGGGGACTCGCTACGGCTTCCAGGAGGGGGTGTAGCCGTCGTAGTCGTGGTCGGCTGCGATCCCGGACGATGGGGTGAATCCCTCATCGCGGAGGGCGCTCCGCCCGCGCTCACGTGGGGGATCGCATCCTCACGTCCGGCGGAGCGAGGTGCGTGGCGGTCTTGTGGTGAAGCGTCGGACATGGGGCGGGTCCCCGCCGCGGTGACCCGAGCGTCGACAGGAAGAGTCTCCGGCAGCGCTCGCCGCAGAAGCAGAAGGCCGCCTCCTCGCCCTCGGGCGGGACGGAAACCGACTCGTCCACCGTCCTGCCGCAGATCGGGTCGATCGGCACGTCAGTCCTCGGATCCGCCGACTCTCGCCTGAGCGGCGTGGTCCCAGATGCGTTGTTTGGCGATCTTCCCCGACGCGGTCTTGGGGACCGACGACAGGAACGTCACCCACTTCGGAACCATGAACGGTTCCAGCCGTTCGGCGCAGTGCCGGATCACGTCCGCGGAGGTGTAGGAGGTCCCCTCGGCGAGCACGACGAACGCGCGGATCGCGAGCCCGAGAAGGTCGTCCGGCTGGCCGACGACCGCGGCGTCCTGGACCCCGGGGAGGGCGTACAGCACGTTCTCGACTTCCTTCGGCGCGACCTTCTCTCCCCGCGTCTTGATGATGTCGTCCTTCCGGGCGATGAAGTACAGGAAACCCTCCTCGTCCGTCTTGAAGAGGTCGCCGGTCCAAAGCCACGTCTCATTGGGGATGTCCGGCGAGGGCTTGAGCCACTCCGCCGTGATCCCGGGCTTCTCCCAGTACCCGCGCATCACGTGCGGCCCGCGCACCACGAGCTCGCCGATCTCCCCGGGCGCGGCCTTCCTGCCGTCGGGCGCGACGACGAACGCCTCCGTGCCGGGAATCGCGATGCCCACGCTCGTGGGCTTGTCCGCGATGCGTTCCGGGGGCAGGTAGGACACGCGCTTGCACTCGGTGAGCCCGTACATGGAGTAGATGCGCGCCTCGGGGCACAGGCGTGCGAGCGTCTCGATGTGCGCGGGCGAGAGGGCCGCGGCCGAGCTCGTCACCCATCGAACTCCGGGAAGGCGCACGCCCCTGGCCTCGTACGCGCGCAGCGTGGACGCGATCGTGGGGACGAGCGGCAGTCCGGTCACCCTCTCGTCCGCGATCCGCTGGATCGTCGCGGCCGGGTAGTTGAACGAGGATTCCAGCACGAGCGTGCCGCCGAACTGGCAGACCGTGAGCCACTGGTACAGGCCGTAGTCGAAGGACAGCGGGAGCACGTTCAGGACGACGTCCTCGGGCACGTTGCGCAGGTAGGCGGTGATCGACTCGGAGGCGGAGACCATGTTGTGGTGCGTGAGCATCACGCCCTTGGGGATCCCCGTGGAGCCCGACGTGTAGAGGACGGCGGCGAGATCGAGAGGGACGTTGCGGGCGGGCGGCCACGCGCAGGACGCCGACGCGAGCGCGGCGGCGAAGTCGTGAATCGAGGTCGAGCCGATCGCACGCTCGGCCTCCGGGTCCACCACGAGCGCGTGCTCGAGGTGACGGGCGGCCTCGAGGGCCGGAGCGTACCACCGCTCGAGCCGCGGCCCGGCGATCATCACGCGCGCGCGACAGTCGTCGAGGAGATAGGCCAGCCGGTCGGTCTTGGTCTGGGCGTTGACGATCACGACGATCGCATCCGCCGCGAGCACGCCGTAAACCGCCGTCGCCATCTCGACCGAATTGTCGAGGTAGAGCGCCACGCGATCGCCGCGCCGCACGCCCAGCGAGCGCAGCGCGTTGGCGGTGCGCCCGACGATCGCGTGGATCTCCCGCCAGGAGAGCCGCCGATCCCTGAACACGAGCGCCGTCTTGTCGGGGTGCCGCTCGGCGCTCCGCTCGAGGTACTCATGCAGCAACGTGACCTGGGAGACAACCATAGGCCACTAATGCCTGCCGGTACGGGGGAACCACCATGGGGTGAATCCCTACCGCGGGGCGGTGCACTAGACTGACGGCGTGCCCGACGACCGCGGACTCGTCCTCGTCACCGGCTCCACCGGCTACATCGGGGGACGACTCGTCGCGAGGCTGCTCGACGAGGGATGGCGGGTGCGATGCCTCGCGCGCGACCCCTCGCGACTCGGCGGCAGGCCCTGGACGCGCCGCGTCGAGATCGTCGAGGGCGACGTCCTTCGCCCCGGGACCCTCGTCGAGGCGCTGCGCGGGGTCCGCTTCGCCTACTACCTGATCCACAGCATGGCCGCGGGGGAGGACTTCCACGAGCGGGACCTCGCCGCCGCGAGGAACTTCGGCGCCGCCGCGCGCTCCGCCGGCGTCGCGCTCGTCGTCTACCTCGGCGCGCTCGGCGATCCCGACGCGGACCTCTCGCGCCACCTGCGGTCGAGGCAGCAGACCGGAGAGGCGCTGCGCGAGGGGGGCGTGCCGGTGACCGAGTTCCGGGCCGGGGTGATCGTCGGCTCGGGGAGTCTCTCCTTCGAGATGGTCCGCTACCTGGTCGAGCGCGTTCCCGTGATGGTGTGCCCGAGGTGGGTCCACACCAGGATCCAGCCGATCGGCGTCCGCAACGTCGTCGATTACCTGACGGCCGTCCTCGGGCGGCGCGAGGCGTGGGGGCGCATCCTCGAGATCGGGGGGCGCGACGTCCGCACCTACGCCGAGATGCTCACCGACTACGCGCGCGTGCGCGGGTTGCGCCGCTGGCTGGTCCCGGTCCCCGTGCTCACCCCGCGCCTCTCCTCCGTCTGGGTGCACCTCGTCACGCCGGTTCCGGCGTCGATCGCGCGGCCGCTGGTCGAGGGGCTGCGCAACGACGTCCTCGTGCGGGACGACGCGGCGCGCCGGCTGTTCCCGGAGATCGAGCCGGTGGATTACGAGGAGGCGGTGCGCCGCGCGCTCGGGCGGCTCGAGGCGGGGGACGTCGAGACGCGCTGGGCCGACGCGCTCGCGACGAGCCAGGGGGACGTGACGCCCGTCGTGCTCGGGGACGTCGAGGGGATGCTCCTCGAGCGGCGGCAGATCGTCGTTCCGGCCCCGCCCGGTACGGTGTTCCGCGCGTTCTCGCGCCTCGGAGGAGAGGTCGGCTGGCTCTCGTGGGACTGGGCCTGGCGGCTGAGGGGCCTGGCCGACCGGCTCGTCGGCGGCGTGGGGCTTCGCCGCGGGCGACGCGATCCCGACGAGGTTCGCGTGGGCGACGCGGTGGACTTCTGGCGCGTCGAGGCCGTCGAGCCCGATCACCTGGTGCGGCTGCGCGCGGAGATGAAGGTGCCCGGGCGCGCCTGGCTGCAGTTCAAGGTGTCGCCGCACGGGGCGGACGCGTCCGTCCTCACGCAGACGGCCTTCTTCGCGCCGAAAGGGCTTGCGGGGCTCCTGTACTGGTATTCCCTCTACCCGATCCACGCCCCGATCTTCAGCGGGCTCGCCCGTCAGATCGGCCGTCGCGCCTCGGAGCCCGGCGACAGATAGCCGCACGGGCAGAGGTCGACGCACTTGCCGCACGACTCGCAGCGCTCGAGGGCGATCGCGAAGTAGGTGCCCGGTGCGGGCTCCGCGACGCGCGTGAATCCGAAGCCGTTGCAGTAGGTCCAGCAGTGCTGGCATCCGAAGCACAGCCCGCAGGAGAAGCAGCGGGAGACCTCCGACAGGAACTGCGCCTCGTGGATCGTCCCTACCGCCTCACGGTCCGGGTCGGCGAGCCGCGCCTGGACGTCCGTGACGGGGGGGCGCACCGGCCGCCGTTCGGGGTAGTACTCGGGCTTCACCGCGCCGGGGTCCAGACGGGGGCGGGACTCGGCGGCGGGCTCGCCTTCGATCCCGCGCAGCCGACGGTGGGCGGCCCGGGCGGCGGCGCGGCCCTGCGCGATCGCGGCACCCGCGATGCCGGGCCCCCGTGCGTCGCCCCCCGCCCACACGCCCGTCGCGATCTCGCGGTCCACTTCGCCGGAGACGAAGACTCCGTCGGGGCGGAGGGCGTCGAGCCGGCTCCAGTCGGGCTCCTGCGAGACGGCGGCGAGGACGGTGTCGGCCGCCACGGCGAAGACCGCTTCGGGGATCGGGATCGGCCGGCGGCGGCCGGACTCGTCGGCGTCGCCGGGACGCATGCGCTGCGCCTCGACTCCGGTCACGACGCCCTCCTCGCGGACGACCCGGATCGGCACCGCGAGCTCGAGGATCTCGACCCCCTCGGCGGCGGCCTCGTCGACCTCCTCCCGGAGCGCCGGCATCTCCCGCCGGGAGCGCCGGTACATCACCGTGACCCGGGCCCCGAGCCGGCGCGCGGCACGTGCGGCGTCGATCGCGGTGTTGCCGCCGCCGACCACGACGACCCGCGCTCCCACGTCCGGAGCGTCGCCCCGGTTCAGCGCCGCGAGGAAGTCGATCCCGCCGAAGACGCCGGGCCCTTCTTCGCCGGGGACGTCGAGCCGCCTCCCCGTCCGCGCGCCGATCGCGACGAACAGCGCCGCGTGCCGCGCGCGGAGCTCGCCCGGCGAGACGTCGGCGCCGACCACGGTCGACAGCCGCGCCTCGACGCCGAGGTCCAGGATGCGCGCGATCTCCGCTTCGAGGATCCGCTCCGGCAGGCGGTGCTCCGGGATGCCGTGGAACAACATGCCGCCGAGGCGCGGGGAGCCCTCGTAGATCGTCACCCGGTAGCCGCGGCGCGCCATCTGGTAGGCGAACGACAGGCCGGCGGGTCCTCCTCCGACGACGCCGACCGACTCGCGCTCGGGAGCGTCGCGCTCGCGGCGGAGGGCGAGGCCGGCGCGCATCCCCCAGTCGCCCAGGAACCGCTCGAGCGCGTGGATGGCCACCGGCCCGTCCTTGTCGCCGCGGCTGCACGACGCCTCGCAGGGGTGGGGGCAGATGCGCCCCATCGTCGCGGGGAACGGGTTCGCCTCGGTGAGCCGCTCCCACGCACGGCGGAAGGCGGTCTCCTTGTCGACGCCGGTCTTGTGCCGCTGGGCGATCTCGGCGATCCAGCCGCGCACGTCGTTGCCGTTCGGGCACCCGCACTGGCAGGGCGGGACCTTCTCGAACGGCGACGGCGCGAACATCGTCAGGACTCCGGGTCGGCGGCGCGAAGCCGCTCGCGAAGGCGAGCGACCTCGATGTCGAGCGTGCGGATCCGCGACGACAACGCCTTGAGCACGTTGAAGGCGAGGGAGGGGTCCTCCTGGACGCGCCGCAGGAACGTCCGCTTGTCCACCGTCAACGCGCGCACCTCCCCGATCGCCCGGACGGTGGCCGATCGCGGCTGCTTCTCGCACAGCGCCATCTCCCCGAACATCTCGCCGGGGCCGAGTTCGGCGATGCGCACCGTCCGCGCGCCCTCCTCCCTCAGGACCTCGACCGTCCCCATCAGGACGACGTACATGCAATCGCCGACCTCGCCCTGCCGGACGATCGCCTCGCCGTCGCCGTAGAGCCGGCCGAGCGCGCCGCCCGTCATGCCGTCGTCCCTGCGCCGCGCGGCGGCACGACGGAGGCGGCGAGGTGCCCGGCGAGCGGGGCGAGGAACCTCGGGTCGAGGCTGCGCACGAAGACGTCCCGGTACGGGGCGCTCCCCGTGAAGACGTCCCACAGGATGCCGCTCATGCGCCGGACCCCGGAGGGGTCGCGCTGCTCGCGCGCGGTCATCCGCAGCATCGCGCGGCGGGCGAACCGGACGCGTCGGAACACCGTCGTGACGCCGAAGACGACGCGCCCGAGGGCGTTGTCCGCCGAGATGGCGCGACAGGCCGGCAGGAAGTGGTCGCGGAAGTCGGCGGCCCCGACGCCGCGGAACACCGCCGTGCGCGCGGCGGCCTTCGCGGTGCGGTAGGCCGAGCCGATGCCGTCCTTGTAGAGACGGGCGACGCCGCTGTCCCCGACGAACACGATGCGGTCGGCGAAGGGCGGATCGGCGGGGCGGACGTTGATGTGCGGAAAGCAGTGGCAGACGGGGCCCGGCACCGCGCCGCCCGGAAAGCAGCTCCGGACCTCGTCGGTCGCGAGGAACGCCCGCACCAGCGACTCGTCCAGGTCGTCGCCGAGCAGGCACAACGTGACGAACTCCTCCTTCGGGATGATCGCCGCGAACTCGAGGCGGGGGAGGTCGAGGAGGAACACGTGCATCGACGTGCCGAGGGACGACTCGACGGCGTCGCGGCCGAGGCGGAACTCGCAGATGAAGGTCTTGGTCTTGCCGGGCAGGCGCAGCCCGGGGAGGTCGGAGGCGATCGATTCCGCCAGCCGGCTGTTGACCCCCGCCGCGAAGGCCACGAGGTCGTAGGTGTCGCGGGTGCCGTCGGGGCACACGACGGCGGGTCGCCCCCCCGTCCAGTCGATCCGCTCGACCAGCTGCCGCCGGATCCTGGCGCCTCGCGCCGCCGCGAGCTCCTGGAGGTGGCGGTCGAGCCCGGCCACCGACGAAGGCTCCGAGGTCCGCGGGCCGTTTCCCCGGTACAACGCGGCGATTCGTTTCTCGTGGATCGGCGTGTCGATGCGCACGCTCCCCACGTCGGTGTGAACGACGTACGAATCGATGCCGCGGCGCACCACCCCGGGGGGGAGGCGGATCCCCTCGGTGGCCAGGAGCTGAACGAGGGACTCGGAGACGATCCCTCCGCAGTGGTTGCACCCGGCGGGGCCGCTCTGGGAGAAGAACCGCGGTTCGTAGATCTCCACGTCGACGTCGAGGTCGATCGTGGCGGCCATCTGCTTCAGGAAGTAGGCGAAGAAGGACCCGGCGGGGCCGCCGCCGAGCACGGCGACCCTCGCGCCGTCCTCGAGAACCGGACCGTCGTGCCGATGCTCGAGGGCGGCCGTCCACTGGGCGACCAGCCTTCGCCGGGCGGAAGCTCGCATGGCGAGTCCTCGCAGCCGGCCGGAATTGTGCGGCGAAACGGGGGAGAGACCCCCAAAGAAATGTCAAGCGGGGGTATGCCGCGGCGCCATCAAGCCGACGCCGCACCGGTCCGAATCGCCGCCTCCACCGCGTCCCCGAAACGATCGAGCTCGTCGAGGGAGGTGTACAGGTTCGGGCTGATCCGCAGCCCTTCGAACGCGTCGTGCTTGATGGCGACGGTGAAGATCCGGTGCTTCGTCCAGAGATGCTCGCCCAGCGCCGCCGTCTCGATCCCCTCGACCTGCACGCAGCCCAGGCCGCTCGAGAACGCGGGGTTCAGGCTCGTGTGCAGGCGCACCCGGTCGCTCGCCGCGAGCAGGCGCTTCGCCCACGTGTCGCGCAGGTAGCGCAGGCGCGCCTGCTTGACCTTCGGCCCGATCCCGTCGTGGAAGGCGAGGGCGTCGGCGATCGCGAGCGCGGGCGCCGCCGGGTGCGTGCCGATCTCCTCGAACTTCCGGATGTTCGCGTCCATCTCCGCCGGAGCCGCCATCAGCGGCCACACGTCGCGGATCCGCTCCCGCTTCACGTAGAGAAGCCCGGTCCCGATCGGGGCGAGCAGCCACTTGTGCAGGCTCGCCGAGTAGTTGTCGCAGCCGAGCTCGTCGCGCGTGAACGCGAGGTGCGCGAACGCATGGGCGCCGTCGACGATCGCCGCGATCCCGCGTCTCGCCGCGAGCGCGCACAACTCGCGGACGGGGAGGATCTGTCCCGTCAGGTTGATCACGTGGCTGACGAGGATCGCGCGGGTGTTCGGTCCGATCCGCTCCTCGTATCGCCGCACGATCTCGGCCGGATCCTCGCAGGGGACGGGGATCGGGAACGTCTCGAGGACGATCCCCTCGCGCCGCTCGCGCTGCCGGAAGGTCGTGAGCATGCGCGGGTAGTCCTGCGTCGTCGCGAGGACCTCGTCGCCGCGCTTCAGGTCGAGGCCGAGCTGCACGGTCTCGAGCGACTCCGACGCGTTGCGGGTGATCGCGACCTCCTCGGGGTCGCAGCCGAGAAGGCGCGCGAGCCCCTGGCGCGCGGTCTCGCGCCGGGGCTCCTGCAGCTGCCACATCACGTAGGCCGGCAGGGCGTTCGCGGCGTCGAGGTTCGCGTGGAGCGCGGTCATGACCGCTCGCGGGGACGGGCACACCCCGCCGTTGTTCAGATTGATCATCGAGCGGTCGACGTCGAACGCCTGGCGCACCTCGAACCAGAACGCCTCGTCGCGGGCGATCTCCTCCGGCGGGCGGGAGCCCGCGTCTCCCGCGATCGCGGCCAGGGCGCGCATCATCCCGTTCGGGTCGAAGGCGGGAAGCGCCAGGGAGACGGCGGGCCAGCTCAGGCTTCCGAGGAATGCGCGGCGGGTGGGCATGGCCTGCGGATCATAGGCGATACCATGCGGACGACGCGGGAGGAAACATGGGCGAGCTGCTCGACCCGAACCGGAGCGCCGTGGTGGTGATCGACCTCCAGGGCAAGTTGATGGAGATGGTGGTCCGCCCCGACCGGGTGATCGCGGCGACGAACCGTCTCATGAAGCTCGCCGGGATCTTCGGGCGACCGGTCGTGCTGACCGAGCAGTATCCCGAGGGGCTCGGCCCGACCCACCCCGACGTGCGCGCCGCCTACGACGCCCTCGAGGTCGCCAAGCGCCACGTGACCAAGGTGGCCTTCGGCTGCTGCGGCGAGCCGGCGTTCGCGCGCGCGCTCGACGAGGTCCTTCCCGGAGTGCCCGCCGACCGGCGGCAGGTCGTCGTCGCGGGGATCGAGGCGCACATCTGCGTGATGCAGACGGTCCTCGAGCTCCTGCGGGAGGGGAACGCGGTGCACGTCTGCTGGGAGTGCGTCAGCGGCCGCGGCGAGGAGTACGTGCGGCACGCCCTCGAGCGCATGCGCGGGGCCGGGGCCCGGATCACCAACCACGAGTCGGTCGGCTTCGAGTGGGCTCGCAGCAAGGACCACGACGCGTTTCGCGCGATGAATCGCCTCTTCCGCGAGGGGCAGATCGTCTGATGCGTTTCCTTTGGGTGTGCTTCGGCGGCTTCCTCGGGACCGGCGCGCGTTACGCCCTGAACGGCTGGATCGCGCAACGGTACGGCGAGACGTTTCCGGTCGGCACCCTCGCCGTGAACGTCCTCGGCTCGTTCGCGATCGGGGTGATCTACGCCGCGACCGGGCCCGACTCGAGATGGGTCGTCTCCCCCGACGTGCGGCAGTTCCTGATGATCGGGATCCTCGGCGGGTTCACGACCTTCTCGTCGTTCAGCCTCCAGACCCTCGCGCTGCTGCGGGAGGGGGAGGTCGGCGCCGCCGTCGCGAACGTGGTCCTTTCGGTGGTCCTGTGCCTTCTGGCCGCCTGGGCGGGCGAGGAGCTGGTCCGGGCCGTGAGGTGGTGATGAAGCTCGAAGGGGAAGGAACGCTCCTGCGGATCTTCGTCGGCGAGTCGGACCGCTTCGAACATCGACCGCTGTACGAGGCGATCGTGCTCGCCGCCCGCGGGCGCGGCCTCGCCGGGGCGACGGTGCTCCGCGGCCCGATGGGGTTCGGGGCGAGCTCGAGGATCCACACCGCCAAGATCCTGCGCCTGTCCGAGGACCTGCCGATCGTGATCGAGATCGTCGACCGGGAGGAGGCGATCCGTGCGTTCCTTCCGCTCCTCGACACGATGGTGTCCGAGGGGATGATCACCCTCGAGGAGGTGCGGGTCGTGACGTATCGGCACCGGAGCGGCTAGGGGAATCGCATCCTTCGCAGCAGCGCCCGGAACCGCGGTTCGTCGCGAAGGCCGTCGTAGAGGGCGTCCACCCGGATCCCGGCGAGCTCGCCGTCGTGCGCTTCGTACGCCTTCTCCGCCCAGTCGAGCGCCAGGGACGTTTCGCCCGCAGCCGCGGCAAACCGGGCGGCCGTGGCGTAACCGACGAAACCCGGCCCGTCCGGGGCCCTCCGCCTCATGTGCCAACGCCAGTACCCGCGCGCCCCTCCCTCCTCGAACGCGCGGCGGAGGGACGGACGCTCGTGGGGGCCGATCGAGGAGAGGTGTTCGGTCTCGGCGACGGCGTCCTCGAACCGTCCCAGCCCTTCGTACGCGAATTTCAGCACGACGTGCGCGCGCTCGAAAGCGGGGTCCACCTCGAGGATCGCGCGGCACGCCGCGATCGCCTCGTCGTACCGGCGCGCGTCCACGAGGTTCTCGGCGCGATGGGCGCGGACGATCGACGACAGCGGGTCGAGCATCACGGCCCGGTCGGCGAGCGCGATCGCCTCGTCGTGGCGACCGAGCCAGGAGAGCAGGTAGGCGTAGGCGCTGTGGCCGTATGCGTAGCTCGGATTCAACGAAAGCGCGCGCCGGTGGGAGGCCTCGGCGGCCGCCCAATCGTAATCGTGGATCTGCTGGATGAAGCCCAACATCGTGTGGGCCTCCGCCAGGCGGTCGTCGAGCTCGACCGCGCGCGACGCGGCGGCTCGGCTCCGGCGCATCGCCTCTCCCGCGGGCATCAGCCCCATCGGCTGCCCGATCAGGAAGTAGGCGTACGAGAGGGCGGCGTGGGCCTCGGCGAACTCCGGGTCGAGCGCCAGCGCCGCCTCCAGGGCGTCCCGCGCCTCCAGGGTGTCCCGCTCGGTGAAGCGCGCGAGACGGAACCGCGCGCCGAGGTAACGTTCGTAGGCCGCCGGGTTCACCGTTCGCGACGTGAGGAAGAGCGCGGACTCACCCGAGGTCGCCGCCGCGCTCACCCTCTGGGCGATCGCGAACGCGATCTCCCCCTGGAGCCGCAACACGTCCCGCAGCTCCCGCTCGTAGCGCTCGGACCAGAGCTGCCGATCCGCCGCGGTGTCGATCAGCTGGGCCGTGACCGCGACCCGCCCCTCCCGGACCGTCACCGCACCCACCACGAGCGCGTCCACGTTCAGGCGCCCGGCGATCTCCGCGAGCGGAAGTTCCGAGCCCTTGAACCGCATCACCGAGGGGCGAGCCACGATGCGCAGCGCGCCGGCCTTGCCGAGGTCCGTGATCAGCGATTCCGTCATGCCGTCGGCGAAGTACTCCTGCCCGGGATCCCCGGACAGGTTCTCGAGCGGCAGCACCGCGATCGAGGTGATGCGCGGGGCTCCGGCGAGAAGGCGCTCCCGCAGGCCGCCGACGTCGAACGCCACGAGCGCGGCGGCGCCGGCGAGCACGACGCACGCGCCGCCGACGGCCCAGCGCACCCGAGTTCGGCGCGGTGGCGCGGCGACCGGCGAACGACCCTCCGCGACGCGCCGCAGGTCGGCGCCGAGCTCGGCGGCTCCGGGGTAACGTGCCGACGGCGCCCTCTGCACGGCCCGCCGGAGCACGCGCTCCAGTCCGGAGGAGATCGACGGACGAAGCGCGCGCGCGGGCGTCGGGTCCTCGTCGAGGATCGCGGCGATGAGCGGCGGACCTTCGAGGGTGCCGTGCAGTCGGCGGCCGGTCGCGAGCTCGTACATCACCGCGCCCGCGGCGTAGACGTCCGTGCGTCCGTCGAGCGGGCCGTCTCGCAGCTGCTCGGGCGCCATGTAGGGAAGGGTGCCGGCGACGGCGGCCGTCCTCGTGGCCGTCTCCCCCGCGTCGGGCTCTTGTTCCTGGCGGCGGAGCCTCGCCAGGCCGAAATCCAGGATCTTCAGCCGTCCGTCGGGGGTCAGCTTGAGGTTCGCCGGCTTCAGGTCGCGGTGGATCACGCCGTGGGCGTGCGCGGCCGCGAGACCGTCGGCCAGCTGGATGCCCCACTCGAGGACGCGCTTTTCCGGTACGGGCGCGCCGCGTGCGATCTCGTCGAGGGCCGGGCCGGCCACGAACTCCATGACCAGGAAGTCCCTTCCGTCCACGGTGTCGAAGTCGTGCGCGGTGGCGATGTTCGGGTGGTCGAGGCGCGAGAGCGCCCGCGCCTCATCCCGAAAACGGGCCCGGGCGCGATCGTCGGCGAGGGTCCCGGGCGGGAGCACCTTGACGGCCACCTGCCGCTCGAGGTGTTCGTCCCACGCGCGGAAGACGACCCCCATCCCCCCTGCGCCGACCGTCTCGAGGAGCCGGTAGTGGCCGAGTCGAGCCGGTCCGCGCTCGACCGAGGTCGTCCGTTCGGTCGTTCCAGGCATGCCAACCCCCGTGTCGGGGACTGCCCGATGAAACGATACCGGCGCGCGAGCACGACGGCCGCGCAGATCGCACGCCTCGATCACTCGCGCTCGCGACCCGGCCCGGTCGGATCCGGTGGAAATCCGGGCGCCGGCGTCGATTGGCCACCCGCCCGTTCGTCGACCTCACGAAAGGAGCACGACCGAATGGCCCCACCGACCCCGAAACGTTCCGTTGCCGGAACGATCGTGACCGCGATTCCGGCTCTTTTCCTGGCGTTCGACGTCGGGATCAAGCTCGCGGACATCCCTCCCGTCCGGGAGTCGTTCGCGAGGCTCGGCTACCCCGAGGCGAGTGGGCCCGCGCTCGGCCTGCTCGAGGGGCTGTGCCTCGCGGCCTACCTCGCCCCGTGGACCTCGGTCCTGGGGGCGATCCTCCTGACCGGTTATCTCGGCGGGGCCGTCGCCACCCACCTGCGCGTCGGCGATCCGCTCTTGACCCACACCCTCTTCCCCGTGTACGTGGGCGCCTTGTTGTGGGGAGGGATCTTCCTGCGGGAGGAGCGCCTGCGGGCGCTCGTCCCGCTGCGCCGTTCCTGAGAAGGAGACACGACGATGCGATTCATGATGCTCATGATCCCGAAGGGGTACGAATCGGCGGAGCCGGGGACGATGCCCGACGCCGAGGGCGTCGCCGCGATGATGCGTTACAACGAGGAGCTCCAGAAGGCGGGGGTGCTGCTCGCCCTCGACGGCCTGCATCCTCCCTCGATGGGGGCGCGGGTGAGCTTCCCCGGCGGGAAACCCAAGGTCACCGACGGCCCCTTCGCCGAGGCGAAGGAGGTCCTCGGCGGGTACTGGATGATCCAGGTCTCCTCGCGCGAGGAGGCGATCGAGTGGGCCAAGCGTTGCCCCGCGTCGGAGAACGAGATCCTCGAGATCCGCCAGGTGCAGGAGATGTCCGATTTCCCCGAGGACGTCCAGAAGGCCGCGGCGGGGTTCGAGGAGATGCAGCGGACGCGGCCGAAGTGAGCGGTTGATGGTCTAATCGGGGGTCGTGACGGCCCCCGAGATCCATCGCGCGATCGACGCGGTCTGGAAGATCGAGTCGGCCCGGCTCATCGCCGGCCTCGCGCGGATCGTTCGCGACGTCGGTCGCGCCGAGGACCTCGCGCAGGACGCGCTCGTCGCCGCCCTCAAGGCCTGGCCGGAATCGGGGATCCCGGACAACCCCGGCGCGTGGCTGATGGCCACGGCCAAGCGTCGCGCGATCGACGAGCTGCGACGGGACAAGCTCCTCGATCGCAAGCACCGGGAGCTCGGGCGCGAGGGCGAGTCCCGGGAGAGCGATCCGGTCGAGGCGATGGACGACGACATCGGCGACGACCTGCTGCGGCTGATCTTCATCGCCTGCCACCCCGTGCTGTCGGCCGAGGCGCGGGTGGCGCTGACCCTTCGCCTGCTGTGCGGGCTCGCGACCGACGAGATCGCGCGCGCGTTCCTGGTCCCCGAGGCGACGGTGGCGCAGCGCATCGTCCGGGCGAAGCGGAGCCTCGCCGAGGCGAAGGTGCCGTTCGAGATCCCGCGGGGGGCCGAGCGCGAGGCGCGTCTCGCGTCGGTCCTCGAGGTCATCTACCTCGTGTTCAACGAGGGCTACGCGGCGACCGCGGGAGACGATTGGATGCGCCCGGCGCTGTGCGACGAGGCGATGCGTCTCGGGCGCGTCCTGGCGGAGCTCGCTCCCGGCGAGCCCGAGGTCCACGGCCTCGTCGCGCTGATGGAGATCCAGGCCTCCCGGGCCGCCGCGCGGGTCGATGCCGACGGCGCGCCGATCCTCCTGCTCGACCAGAACCGGACGTTGTGGGATCCGCTGCTGATCCGGCGCGGGCTCGAGGGACTCGAGCGCGCGCAGCGCCTGGGCGGGGGGCTCGGGCCGTACGCGCTGCAGGCGGCGATCGCCGCCTGCCACGCCCGGGCGCGCACCGCGGCCGAGACCGACTGGACGAGGATCGCGATCCTTTACGACGCGCTGTGCCGCGTGACGCCGTCGCCGGTCGTCGAGCTCAACCGCGCCGTCGCGGTGGCGATGGCATTCGGCCCCGCGGAAGGGCTGGCCCTCGTCGACGCCCTGCGCTCGGAGCCGGCGCTCGCGGGATACCACCTCCTCCCCAGCGTGCGCGGGGATCTCCTCGAGAAGCTCGGACGGCTCGAGGAAGCGCGCGCCGAGTTCCGGCGGGCCGCGGAGATGACACGCAACGCCCGCGAGAGGGAGCTGCTGTCGGCGCGCGCGGCGGCGTGCGGCGGAGTACCCTGAGCCTCGACCGGCCCCGGAAAGGCGCGCGGCGATGCGATTCCCGATCGGGATCCTCCTGCTCGGCGCATTGCCTTCGTTCGCCCGGGCGCCGGCGGACACTCCCCGCTGGTTCCTCGGCATGGACGTGGGCTACGGATCGCTCGACCTTCGCTCCGACCAGAACGACGCCGTCTCCAAGCACGCGCTCGCGATCACCTTCCGGGGGCAGGTCCGCGTTGCCGACTTGCTGCGCGTCGGGCTGGAGCTGGGCGGTTGGACGCTCGACGCCTACGACGCGAACGATCCCTCCAAGGGGGAGAGCGTCTCGAACGTGCTCGTGGTGGCGGACGTCGTCCCGACGGGTCGCTACCGGCCGCTGTTCCGGATCGGCTTCGGACGGGTCGAATACAACAACAACGCTCCGTCGGCGCTCGAGGGGAGCGGCTGGGGCTGGAAGGCGGCGGTCGGGTACGAGTTTCCGGTCTGGCGCAACGTGCGCGTCGTGCCGCGCCTGCAGTACGGCGCGAGCGAGCTCGACGACGCATACGGGGTGAACGACCGGCGCACGGGGCGACGGTACGACGCATGGGACCTCGGCGTCGGGGTGACGTGGGTGTTTCGGGGCGGGTGACGCGACATCGTGCTCTTCCCGCCGTAATACCGTCCGGAGACGACACCCCATGAAGCTTCTCGCCCTCGCCCTGCTCCTCACCTCCGGCGCGGCCCTCGCCGCCCCCGGGGACCCCCCGAACCGCCACCAGGTCCGCCTCGAGCTCACGCACCTGCTGCTGCAGTACCCCCCGGAGCTCGGCCAGGTCCTCAAGCTCGATCCGGCGCTGATGCAGAACGCCGCGTATCTCGCGCCGTACCCGGAGCTCTCGACGTACCTCCAGGCGCATCCCGAGGTGTTCCGGCAGCCGCAGTTCTACCTCGAGGACGTCTCGATGCCCTTCGAGGGGCACCGCGCGGGAGCGGGGGAGCGGATGACGATGGACGTCCTCGGAGGCTTGTCGGCCCTGTTCGTCCTGATCGTGGTGGTGGGGGTCCTCGCCTGGCTGATCAAGACCCTGGTGGCGCAGCGTCGCTGGGCCCAGCTCGTGCGGGTGCAGACGGAGGCGCACAACAAGCTGCTCGACCGCTTCGCCGGGAGCGAGGAGCTGCTCGCCTACATCCAGTCCCCCGCGGGACGCCGCTTCCTCGAGGCGACGCCGATCCCCGTCGCCGACGGCCCCGCGCCCGCTGCGTCCCCGTTCGGGCGTATCCTCGGCGCCGTGCAGATCGGGATCGTGCTGACCGCGGGGGGAGTGGGGCTTCGCCTCGTGGCGTCGAAGCTCGCCGGAAACGCCGCGATCCCGATCGCCGCCGTCGGGACCTTCGTGATCGCGATCGGCGTCGGCTTCGTGCTCTCCAGCGCGGTCTCCTGGTTCCTCTCGCGCCGGCTGGGGGTCGCCGGCGCCCCGGACGCCCGGGCGTGAAGGCGAAGATCCTCGTGCTCGACGCGCCGCTCGCGGCCGCGGGCGAGGCCGTCCCCGCCATGGACGAAACCACCTTCCGGGTCTTCTACGACCGCACCTCCCGCCCGGTGTGGGCTTACCTCGCGAAGGTGACCGGCGATCCACGCGCCGCCGACGACCTGTTGCAGGAGGCGTTCTACCGGTTCTACCGCGCGGGCGCGGCTCTCGAGAGCGACGCGCACCGGAAGAACTACCTCTACCGCATCGCGACCAACCTCGCGCGCGACCGCGCGCGCCAGCGGGGAGGAGCCGTTCACCTCGAGCTGCTGGAGGACGAGGGGCTCCCCGCGGATGCGAGGCCGGCGCAGCGGATCGAGAGCGCGACCGACCTCGACCGCGCCATGGCGCAGCTCAAACCCGCGCAGCGCGAGATGTTGTGGCTCGCCTATGCCGAGGGGGCTTCGCACGAGGAGATCGCCGAGGTCCTCGGCGTCCGTGCGGCGAACGTGAGGTCGCTGCTCTCCCGGGCGAAGAAGAAGCTCGCGGGGCTTCTGGGGGGCGACCGTGGCTGACGAACGCGACCCCGTCGCCGAGGCCTTCCGAGCGGCGGCGCGCGACGCGCGTGTCCCGAGCGCGGGGCTCATGTGGTGGCGGATGCAGCTGCGCGCGAAACGGGAAGCCGAGGCCGCCGCGGTGCGCACGGTGACCCGCGTGCAGTGGATCGTCCCCGCGCTCGTCCTCGCCTTCGGGCTCGTCGTGCTGGGCGCGACCGGGGCGTGGGCGGGGCTCGGCGTTTCCTGGGGAGCGCCGCTGCTTCTCGCGGGCGCCGCGGCATGCGTGTTGGCGCCCGTCGCCGTGTGGCTGGCGGTGACGCGCGAGTAGCGCCGCGTTTGACGCTCCCCCGGAGCCTGCCTAGACTCAGGCGTTCGTTTCGGGGGAGGGGATCTTGGAGCGCGTCACCACGTTTCTGAAGCGGCTGGGGCTCGCCCTGCTCTCCGTCGCCCTGCTCGGCCTCTACGCGCGCTTTCCCGCGCTCGCCTTCCTCCCGTACGTCGCCCTCGTGCCGTGGATCGTCCTCTACACCGACGACCGGCAGCCCCGCGTCTTCGCGGGGTACTACGTCTTCGCGGCCTGGATCGCCTGGGCGGCGCTGTACCCCAGCACCGGGAAATACGGCTGGTTCGTGCCGTTCGTGATGGGGCTGTTCATGTCCGTGCCGTGGTACCCGTTCGCGTCGGTCCTCAAGCGGCTGCACGCGAGGACGGCGCTCCCTCGCGCGCTCACGGTGCCCCTGGTCTGGATCGGCATCGAGTGGCTTCGCGTGGCGCTCACGCCGGGCGATTTCGACCTCTACCTCCTCGGATACTCGCAGGCCCCGTTCCCGCTCCTCGTGCAGATCGCCGACGTCACCGGGGTGTACGGGGTGTCGTTCCTCCTCGCGGCGGTGAACGGGTGGCTGGCCGATGCCTACTTCGCGGCGCGCGACGCCGGGTCGGTCCGCGCGGCGCTCTCGCGACGCAACGTCGTCTCCGCGGCGTCCATCGCCGGCGGCCTCGCGATCCTCGTCGCCTACTCGGCGATCCGCCTGCCGGCGGTGAAGGAATCGCCGGGACCGCGCATCTCGATCATCCAGGCCAACACGGGCCACAAGCCCGGCGCGGCGCTCGTCGATCATCTCGAGCAGGTGATGCAGATCGAGGAATGGGTGCCGCCCGGCTCGGCGGACCTCATCGTGCTCCCGGAGAACGCGGTGCTCGACAACGTGCGCCGCGAAGGGCTCTATCTCGACGATCTCGCATGGCTGGCCTCCCGCAAGAAGGCGCCCATCCTCCTGGGCGCCATGACCTGGCCGAAGGACCTTCCCGGGAAAAAACGCAACGCCGCCGTCCTCGTCGACGATCGCGGCGCCATCCTCGGCGAGTACCACAAGCAGGCGCTCTTCCCGTTCACCGAATACGTCCCGCTCGACGCGGTCTTCGAGCGCTGGGCCCCTCCGGTCCACCGGATGCTGCGCCGGCTGATCCGCATCGCCTGGGGGGCGGTTCCGAGGGCCGTCCCCGGGAACGAGGTCGAGATCTTCCCGCTCCGGTGGTCGGGGGGGGACGCGCGGTTCGCGGTGCTCCTGTGCTCCGAGAACACGGCCGCTCCCGTCCCCGCCGAGGCGGCCCGGAAGGGGGCGGACTTCCTCGTGAACATCACGAGCGAAGGAGACCTCGGCGGCCCCGTGCAGGAGCAGCTCCTCCGGATCTGCATGATCCGCGCGATCGAGAACCGGCTCGCCTACGTGAGGCTCGGGAACACCGGGATCTCCGCCTTCATCGACGGCGCCGGCCGGATCCGCCGGATCCTGCGCGGCCCGAAGGGAGGGACGATCCTCGAGGCGGGGTCCCTGACCGAGCGGGTCTCGATCTCCGGCTCCGGCCCGACGGCGTACGCGAGCAGCCGCGACGCGTTCGCCAAGGGATGCATCCTCGCGACGGTCGTTTTGTTCGCGATTCCGATCGCGCGCCGGCGCAAGGGAGCCGCCGTCGCCGCGACGGTCGTCCTGGCGCTCGTCGCGACGACCGGATGCGAGCGATTCCCGGCCGCGTCCGACGCCGCGGGGGCCGCGGCATCGCTCGAGCGGGCGAAGCAGGCGGTGCAGCGACGCACCCCGGGGAAGGCGCTTCCCGACCTCCTCGCGGCCTGCGCAGACCAGGAGAGCTGCCGCGGGGCGATGCCGATGTTCCGCGAGGCGTTCCTCCGTTCGCAGCGTCTGGAGGACGCGGTCGACTTCTTCGTCGTCGTAGCGGCCCGTTTCCCGGACCTGGCTCCCGAGGCGAGGGCGCAGCGGGCGTTCTTCCTCGACCTTCTCGGCCGGCCGCGGGAGGCGGAGGAGGACTACCGTGCGTCGCTGGCGGCACGACCCTCCGCCGAGCGGTTCGGCGCTCTCGGTGCGCTCCTGCTGAAGGACGACGACGTGGACGGCGCGAAGGAGGCCTACCGCGAGGCGGTGTCGCTCGCTCCCGCCGATCCCGAGCTCCGCGCGCAGCTGGCTCGGACGCTTCGCTTGACCGGGCGGCCCGCCGAGGCCGAGGAGATCCTCCAGCGCGTGGTCGCGGAACGGCCGGATGCCGCGACGGCGTGGGGCGAGCTGGGACGGATCCGACTCGCCCGCGGGGACGAAGCGGGGGCGCTCGAGGCCTTCGAGCAGGGGCGACGCGCCGACCCGAGCAAGCTCGACCTCCATTTCATGGTCGGACGACTCGCGTTGCGGGAGGGCCGCCTCGACGACGTGCGACAGACGCTCGCGGGAATGAAGCGCGTCCACGCGACACTGCGGGACCTGCGGAGGGAGTGATCGGTCCGAGCCCGCCCGGGCGGTTCAGCCGGGCGCAGGCTTGCGCGCCATTGTCGGCAGGTGGCGCTTTAGGAATTGACGGCTCGCTGTGATTTATTTCGGTAAATCACAAGATCTTACCCAACCAAAAGTGCAAGATGTGGGTACTTTTGCCGTGAGCGGTCGTTGCGCCACACGGCGATCGCCCAGCACTCGGCCCGTCGCGTAGAGAGAGGGGAGAAGGACATGTCTCGGGATTATCGCCATCAGTGGGGACTACGTGTCGCAACGCTCGCTGCAGCCGCGGTCCTGTCGGCCGCAGCGCCGACCGTCGCGACGGCGGCGACCAAGACCGTCGACCTCGACGCTCAGAGCACCAACGGTTCCGAAAGCCAGTGCGACCTCAACGTGCTCTCGACCTTTCCCGTGAAGGTCGAGAACGTGGTGACGAACAAGGCCGTCGGGAATGCGTTCGACTTCTCCTGGAAGTCCGCGGGCCCCGGCGGATTCACCTCGAGCGCCGCGGCCGGGTCGACCGGCGGCGTCGGCGCCAAGTGGACCTGGACGACCAACCAGACCGTCTACTCCTACACCGGCAACAACTGCGCGAACGACATCTGCTTTCTGAAGACGGCGGGCCCCGATCCGATCACGAGCGTGTGCAGCACCTCGTGCGTCGACGACGGCGCGAGGCTGACGATCTCGAAGGGGGCGACCGCCGACGAGGTCGTGCTCAGCTGGACCGGGGGCACCGGGCCCTTCACCGTCTACCGATCCTCGAGCCGGGTCGCGATCGACCAGCCGGCCAACGAGATCGGGTCCACCACCGCGACGACCTACACCGACCGGATCACCTCGACGGGCGCCCTGTATTACAAGGTGCGCGGCGCCTCGTGTAATCAGCGGAAGGCGTGCTCGACCAACGCCGAATGCAATCCCGCCAACGAGGGGACCTGCGTCTCCCGCGGTCCGTTCTCCGTCCCCGGCCGCTCGCTCTACTCCAACGACATCACCGTCTCGTCGGCGTCGCTGACCTCCAGCCTCGTGACCTTCTTCAGCCCGCCGAAGGAGGTCTTCCGCGTCACGAGCTCCGCGGTTCCCGGCGCCTTCTCGGAGACGCTGGCGAACAACTCGACGCAGCCCGTGACGGTCGTCACCGAGGCCTATCCGCCCGGATGCTGCCCGGGGGATCCCGCGACCGACCACAAGCTGCGCTGCGGGGAGGAGTGCGTCGACTTCCTCACCGACCCGAACAACTGCGGCGCGTGCGGAAACGTCTGTGGCGAGGGGACCTGCTGCTCGAACGGGGCCTGTACCTCCCTGTGCGCGCCCGGTCAGATCTGGTGCAACGGCGCCTGCATCGATCCGCAGAACGATCCCGCGAACTGCGGATCCTGCGGGAACGCCTGCGGCGACGGGACGTGCTGCAGCGGCGGGACGTGCGTGGGCGAGACGTCCTGTGACGCCGGGCAGGCGTTCTGCGACGGGATCTGCCTGGACGTGCTGAACGACAACGACAACTGCGGCGCGTGCGGCAACGTCTGCGGCGAAGGGACCTGCTGCAGCAACGGCGTCTGCGAGGCCTTCTCGGCCTGCGAGGCCGGGCGCACCTTCTGCGACGGGCTCTGTTACGACCTGCAGAACGACCCCGGCAACTGCGGCGCCTGCGGAAACGTCTGCCCCGAGGACAGCACCTGCTCGAACGGCGTGTGTTCGCCGTGCACCGGGGAAGGCGGGCGCAAGGACGCCTGCGACAACGCCTGCGTCAACCTCAACACGGACCCGTACAACTGCGGCGCGTGCGGCCTCTCGTGCAACGTCAGTTGCCCCTCCGGGTTCAAGGGGGTCTGCAGCAACGGCCAGTCGTGCCGCTGCGTCGAAGGGACGCCGGCCCCGCAGCCGCCGTCGAACATCCCGCCCCCGACCGAGCCGTTCTGCCAGAACCCGGGCGGCCCGGCGGACCCGGCCCCCGGGTTCTGTCCGAATCCGACCCAG